>JBQCFN010000091.1:0-7965 GCA_051959035.1 Lysobacteraceae bacterium
GGCGCTGCCCAGGAGCAGGAGTCCCAGCGCCGCGCCGAGCGCGAGTGCCGACAGGCGCTGCACTACTGCTCCCGCTCCACGACGACCGCCGTGCCGTAACAGAGCACTTCCGTCACGCCAGCCATGATCTCGGTGGCGTCGTAGCGCACGGCGATGATGGCGTTCGCGCCGACCTCGCGCGCGTGCGCGAGCAGGATCTCGAACGCCTCGGCGCGCGACTTCTCGCACAGCTCGGTGAGGATGGAGATGTTGCCGCCCACGATCGTCTGCAGTGCAGCGCCGAACTTCCCGACGATGGAACGCGATCGCACGGTGATGCCGCGCACCACGCCGAGGTTGCGGACGATGCGGTGGCCGGGCAGCTCGAAGGCGGTGGTGACGCTGGCGTGGCCCAGGCCGTCGGATGGACGCGGGATGCCGGTCGCACCGGCGTTGTTGTACGGATCGGTCATTGCCGTCTCCTGCGGGCGCCACCTGCGGAGGGGCGCCCGCGGGGCGCTGTTGCCGATTACATGTGCTTGGTCTTGCCGGCGGCGGGCTCGTTCTTCAGTTCCCCGAGCACCTGCTGTGCAATCTGCCTGCCCAGCTCCTGTCCGATCGCGAGCGATTCCTTCATGACCGCGGGCATCTCCTTGAGCATGCGCTGGCCGCCCGGCGACCGGTAGAACGCCACGGCGGCTTCGAGGTCCTCGGTGGAGAAATGCCGGTCGTACACCGGGATCAGCGTCGCCGCCATGTCGAGCCCACGGAGCTTGTCGCGCAGGTGGCTCCAGAAGGCGGGCGGAATGTCCGGATTGCCCTGGCGTTCCCCCTCGAGGAGGGAATCGGCCATCTGCATCGCGATCGCGTTGGCGCCGGTCACCTCGAGCAGTTCGCGGATCACCGCGGCCTTGTGGGGATCGACGGCCTGCGCGGGCGCGGCCTGTTCCTGAGCCTGGGGCTGGGCCTGCGGCTCCGGCGTGGCGGGCGAGGCGTCGTGGTCCTGCGCGGCGACGGTGCCGGCGCACAACGCCAGCGCGATGGCCAGCATCCATTTTCCTGCGTGCATGGGTTCCCCTGGTGGCATGGGCCGCGTCGATGGCGGCCATTCGCGTGACGATGGCACGCCGAAGTCGTGTGGCCCCGGTGCCAATGGCCGGCGCTCCCCACGCCGGCTGGCAAAGCGTAACCGAAGGAGGGACGCGGCAGGGCCGCGCCCGGCGTGCGACGCGATGCTTACTTCGCCAACCCGAACAGCAACGACGACACCCAGCCCTTGTTGCCGAGTTCGTCCTCGACTTCCCACATCACGCCCTGCTTGTTGCCGGTCGGGTACAGCATCATCCCGGCCTCGAGCGGGCGCACGGCGGTCTTGCCGTCGGGCGCGGTGAACAGGCGGCCGGGCTTCTGCATGGTCACCGCCTGCTGCACGTTGGCGGCGGACGCGTTCGCGGGCAGGCCGCCGAGCTGGCTCACCATGTCGGTGTAGGCCTGCAGGTAGGCGAGGGTGATCACCTGGCCGATCTCGGTGTTGGCGTAGCCGCTGGCGCCGACGCCGGCGAAGGCACCCCAGAGCACGCCCGCGTTCGCGTTCCAGCCGAGGTCGGTCTTGGTCGCGTGGCCCTCGGTCATCGCCACCTGCTCGGAGGAGCGCACGTCGGTGACGGTGAGCACGACGTCGGCGGTCTTGCGCTTGATGTTGACGCCGCCGAGCAGGGCGCCGACGTTGCGGTTGCCGACCAGGCCGCCGATCAGGCCGCCGATGTTGTTGCCGCTCTCGTTGTTGTTCTGCGAGACGAGGTCTGGCACCAGCACGTAGTCGGCGGCCTTGATCTGGCCCTTGCCGAGGTTGGAGCCGCCGCGCAGGTCGCCGCTGGAGGCGAGCTCGCGCTCGGCCTGCATCGCCTTCATGCCCTTGCCGCGGTCGAGCAGGGTGAAGCAGTGCGAGCGGCTGACGAACACCTTGATCAGCGCGGCGGGCGAGGGCAGCTGCGCGCCGCTCCACCAGTTGGATTCGGGCTCGACCACAGCGAGCGTGCCGAGGTTGCGGCTGCACTGCGGGATCTGCGCGGTCTGCTGCGCGCGCTGGGCCTGCGCGCTGGCGGCCCGGGCCGGCGGCGCGGCGAGGCTGGCGGTGACGAGGGCGCCGAGCAGGGCGGCGGACAGGCGGGAGCGGGTGGACATCGTGACCTCGATGGATGGAAGACGGTCGGCCCGGCGGGGCCATCGTCGATAGCCAAACGCAGGAGCGGGTGCGCGACGGTCAGGCAGGCGGGCGCGGGGCACGGCGGCGGCGCCACCGGGCCAGCGCGACGCCGGCCAGCCAGGCCCAGGCCAGCGCGACCGCGGGGCCGCCGCCGCCGAAGGCCCACAGCGACGCCGAGCCGCCGCGCGCGCGGACGGCGAGGGCCGGAACCACCGTCCACAGCCACAGCCCGGCGATCGCCACGGCGAGCGCGGTCAGCAGCCAGGACAGCCACCGGGCGAGGGTGGGCAGGCCGGCGCGCCGGCTCACTGGAAGGTCTGGCCGGCGTGGCGCAGCCAGCCGGCATCGTGGCGGCCGGCCGGGTCGCGGTGGGTCCAGTGCACGACGCCGCCCTTGTCGTTCCAGACGTATTCGCCGTGGTACTCGAGGGTGTCGCCGACCACGAGCGGTGCGACCCGCGGCGCGAGGTCGATGTTGTGCGCGATGAGCAGGGTGCCGCCGGCGGGCAGGCGCAGCAGGATGCGCTGGTGGCGCTCGCCGCGGGTGTCGTCGGCGAGCAGGCGGATGACGGTACCGCGGCCGGTCACCTCGCGGGTGGTGTGGTCGTCGGCCAGCCGCGCGTCCGCGGGCGCGGACGCCGCCCGCGTGTCGGGCGCGGGCGCCTCGCGCGGCGCGCGCTGGTGCAGGGTGATGCCGCCGGCGACCAGCGCGCAGAGCAGGATGATCGGGAAGCCGCGTTTCATCGGCACCTCAGGCGCGCAGGAGCCACGGCAGGGCGCACAGCGCCGCGCCGATCAGCAGGCTGGCCCAGGCGTTGGGCACGAACATCGGGAACACCATCAGCAGCAGGCCGCTGGCGAGCGGGATCGGCGCCTGCTGGCGCTTGCCGTAGATGAAGTAGCCCAGGCCGATCGCGCCGAACAGCATGCCGAGGACGAGGGTGGCCAAGGCGGGGTTCCCTGGAGCGGGCGATGCCGCCCATGGTGCGCCAGCCCGGGGCCCCGCGTCTCGCGCCGGCTGCCGCGGCTGAATGCGCGCGCCGGCCTTCACCTTGGGTTCCCGCATCCGCGTCGCCATAATCGATGGATGGAAATCAGATCCGACAATCCCGAGCACGGCTTCCAGTTTCCCGGCGTGTTCGAGATCACCGCGATGGGCCCGGCCGGCAGCGGGCTGGAGGAGACCATCCCCGCGCTGCTGGAGGCGGCCGGCCTGCCGGTGCTGCGCGAGACGGTGACCCAGCGCGAGTCCAGCGGCGGCAAGTTCGTGTCGGTGCGGCTGAGCTTCCAGGCCGAGTCGCGCGAGCAGTACGAGGTCGCCCACGCGGTGCTGCGCGGGCATCCGGAAGTGAAGTGGACGCTGTGAGCGCGCTCGCCGCGCCGGCGGACACGCCGGCCTGCGCCAGCCCGGCTCCCGCCCGTGCGCCGCGGCCGGCGCTGGTGCGCGACCTCGGCCGCCAGCCGTACGAACCGGTCTGGCGGGCGATGCAGCGCTTCACCGATGCGCGCGGCGAGGACACCCCTGACGAACTGTGGCTGGTCGAGCACGAGCCGGTGTTCACCCTCGGCCAGGCCGGCAAGCCCGAGCACGTGCTGATGCCGGGCGACATCCCGGTGATCCACGTCGACCGCGGCGGCCAGGTCACCTACCACGGGCCCGGCCAGATCGTCGCCTATCCGCTGCTCGACCTGCGCCGGCTCGGGCTCGGCGTGCGCGAGTACGTGTGCCGGATCGAGCAGGCGGTGATCGATACGCTGGGCGACTGGAACATCGAAGGCCTGCGCCGCGAGGGCGCGCCGGGGGTGTACGTCAACGGCGCCAAGGTCGCCGCGCTCGGCATCCGCGTGCGCCGCGGCTGCAGCTTCCACGGGCTGGCCTTCAACATCGCGATGGACCTGGAGCCGTTCCGGCGGATCAACCCCTGCGGCTACGCCGGGCTGGAAGTGGTCGCGATGCACGACCTCGGCGGCCCGGCAAGCCTGGACGCGGTGAAGCCGGTGCTGCTCGCGCACCTGGCGGCCCAGTTCGGCCTCGCGCTGGCGCCGGCGGACGGCGTGCTGCCCGAACCGGCCGACGCGCCCGCCTGAGCGCCTCCCTTCGTAGGAGCGGCTTGTCGCCGCGAGCTCTTGCGGCGGATGGGCGCGAAGGCCGACGGAAGAAGCTCGCGGCTGCAAGCCGCTCCTACAGGCGGCCCTGCAGGCGGCAGCGCCCGCAACGCTGCGTCCCGCACCGCCATTTGGGTTTCCGCGGCGGGGGGAGGACAATGGCGGCTCGCGCATCCGCCCCGTTTCCGGCCCCCGCCCCGCGAGGCGCCGCTTCCCCACGCCCATGACCGACACCACGCCCCGCACCATCCCGCTCGCCGTCGTCGGCGAGTCCCCCGAGTCGCTGCAGCCGGGCGCCAGGCAGGTGGCGGCCGACAAGATCGCGCGCTCGCCGGTGCAGTTCGCCGACGCGCCGGTGCTGCGCAAGCCGTCGTGGATCCGGGTGCGCATCCCGGCCGGCAACGCGGTCGCCAACCTCAAGGCCAAGCTGCGCGAGAACCGCCTGGTGACGGTGTGCGAGGAAGCCAGCTGCCCGAACATCCACGAGTGCTTCGGCCACGGCACCGCGACCTTCATGATCCTCGGCGAGGTCTGCACGCGCCGGTGCTCGTTCTGCGACGTCGCCCATGGCCGTCCCAAGCCGCCGGACCCGGCCGAGCCGCTGCACCTGGCGCAGACGGTGAAGGACATGGGGCTGAAGTACGTGGTGGTGACCAGCGTCGACCGCGACGACCTGCGCGACGGCGGCGCCACCCATTTCGTCGACTGCATCACCGCGATCCGCGAGTTCAGCCCGGGCACGAAGATCGAGATCCTGACCCCGGACTTCCGCGGCAAGGGCCGGATGGAGCGCGCGCTGGGCATCCTCGCGGCCAATCCGCCGGACGTGTTCAACCACAACGTCGAGACGGTGCCGGACCTGTACCGCAACGTGCGCCCGGGCGCCGACTACCAGTGGTCGCTGACCCTGCTGCAGCAGTTCAAGCGCCAGCATCCGCACATCCCGACCAAGAGCGGGATCATGCTCGGCCTCGGCGAGACGCTGGAACAGGTGCAGGCGACCCTGCGCGACCTGCGCGCGCACGACGTGGACATGGTCACGATCGGCCAGTACCTGCAGCCGAGCGCGCACCACCATCCGGTGCTGCGCTACTGGACGCCGGACGAGTTCAAGGCGCTGGAGGTGTACGGGATGGGGCTGGGCTTCAGCCACGTCGCGTCCGGCCCGCTGGTGCGCTCGTCCTACCACGCCGACCGCCAGGCCCGGGAGGCCGGCGTCGCCGCCTGAACGGGACGGGTGCCGCCCCGCGGGCTGAGGGTCCGTTCACAACCGGCGCGCGGGTGCCGGGTACATTGCAGGTCGGGGCCCACGGCGCAACTTTCGGCACTGTCCGCCAGTCACAGCCGCCCCCAGCCTGAACTTCCTTTCCCGCCGGCCCCGCCGGGGCCGTGAGAGTCCCGATGAAAGCGCACCACACCCTGCTGGTCCTCGCCCTCGCCGCGCCGCTGGCGCTGCTCGCCCGCGCCCCCGGCGTGGCCGCCGGGCAGGCGAACGACGGCGCCATCCCCGGCGGCCCGACCGCCGACGAGGTCACCACCGCCCGCTACGTCTACGGCCTGCTGTCCGACAGCCGTTACGCGTACCGGCCGCGCCAGCTCGACGATGCGCTGTCGCAGGACATCTTCAAGCGCTACCTCGACGCGCTGGACGGCAACAAGCTGTTCTTCAGCGCGCAGGACGTGGCGAAGTTCGCGCCGTACAGGACGACGCTCGACGACGCGATCAAGGGCGGCCAGCTCGAGCCCGCGTTCGCGATCTTCGCCCTGTACAAGCAGCGGGTGGAGCAGCGCTCGGCCTACGCGCGCAAGCTGCTCACGCAGGACATCTTCGACTTCACCGGCAACGACCGCTGGTACTACGACCGCGAGAAGGCCGAATGGGCGCCCGACCAGGCCGCGCTCGACGCGCTGTGGAAGGAGTCTGTGCGCAACGACTGGCTGCGCCTGAAGCTCGCCGGCAAGAAGCCCGACGAGATCCGCAAGACGCTCGACAAGCGCTACGCCAACCTCGCCAACACGGTCGAGCAGCTCAACGGCGACGACGCCTTCCAGAGCTTCCTCAACGCCTACACCGCGTCGATCGACCCGCACACCGACTACTTCAACCCGCGCACCGCCGAGCGCTTCAACCAGACGATGTCGCTGTCGCTGGAAGGCATCGGCGCGGTGCTGCAGAAGCAGGACGACGTGGTGGTGATCCGCGAGATCGTGCCGGGCGGCCCGGCCGCGCGCAGCAACACGCTGGTGCCCGGCGACCGCGTGGTCGCGGTCGGCCAGGGCGGCAGCGGGCCGATGGAGGACGTGGTCGGCTGGCGCATCGACGACGTGGTCGACAAGATCAAGGGGCCGAAGGACACCCAGGTCCGGCTCGACATCATCCCGCCGGAAGCCGGACTGGACAGCAAGCCGGTGCGGATCGTGCTGACCCGCGACAAGGTGCGGCTGTCCGAGGACGCGGCCAAGGCCGACGTCATCACCGTGCCCGCCCGGGAGGGCGCGCCGGCCAAGCGCATCGGCGTGATCAAGCTGCCGGGCTTCTACCAGGACTTCGAGGCGCGCCGCAGCAATGCCGGCGACTACGCCTCGGCCACCCGCGACGTCGCCCGCCTGCTCGGGCAGCTGAAGGCGCAGAAGGTCGACGGCGTGGTGATGGACCTGCGCAACAACGGCGGCGGCTCGCTCGACGAGGCGGTCGCGCTGACCGGCCTGTTCATCGACAAGGGCCCGGTGGTGCAGCAGCGCGAATCCGGCGGCCGCGTGCAGGTGTACGACGACAACCGCGCCGGCGTCGCCTGGGACGGCCCGCTCGCGGTGCTGGTCAACCGCGGCTCGGCCTCGGCGTCGGAGATCTTCGCCGGCGCGATCCAGGACTATGGCCGCGGCCTGATCATCGGCGAGACGACCTTCGGCAAGGGCACGGTGCAGAACCTGGTCGACCTCGACCGCTGGCCCGCCAACGAGGCCGCGCGCTACGGCCAGGTCAAGCTGACCATCGCGCAGTTCTTCCTGCCCGGCGGCAGCAGCACGCAGAACAAGGGCGTGGTGCCGGACGTGCGCTTCCCGGCCTCGGTGGACGCCACCGAGTTCGGCGAGAGCACCTACGACAACGCGCTGCCGTGGACCCGCATCGCCTCCGTGCCGCACGTGCGCTACGGCAACTTCGCGCCGCTGCTGCCGCAGCTGGAATCGCTGCATGCCGCGCGCGTCGCCCAGGACAAGGAGTTCCAGTGGTGGTCGCAGGACGTGGCCGAGTTCCGCGAGGAGGCGGCGAAGAAGTACGTCTCGCTCAACGAGGCCGAGCGCCGCGCCGAGCGCGACAAGGACGAGGCCAAGCGCAAGCAGCGCCAGGCCGAGCGCAAGGCGCTGGGCCTTGACCTGGACCCGCTGGCCGACGACGGCATCGACGACGGCCTGCAGGCCGGCGAGCGCGACGTGGCCGCCGACGCCGCGCGCGAGAAGGCCGCAGAGAAGCGCCCGGATCCGCTGCTGCGCGAGTCGGCGAACATCCTCGCCGACGCCACCCGCCTGCTGGTCAACAACCAGAAGCTGACCGCGCAGGTGCTGCCGCAGACGGGCACCGCGCTGCACTGGGCGGAATAGCCGGCCGCGACGCCGCTCCACGAAGGCCCCGCCCTGGCGGGGCCTTTCCTTTTTGGGGCCGCGGGTGAGCGCGGC
>JBQCFN010000092.1:0-18955 GCA_051959035.1 Lysobacteraceae bacterium
ACTGGATCCGCGCGGAGATGCATGAGTTCATCCTGCGCAACTGGCGCATCGTCAAGGTCGCCACGACCAAGGCGCAGCGCAAGCTGTTCTTCAACCTGCGCAAGTCGAAGACGCGCCTGGGCTGGCTCAACGCCGAGGAAGTGCGCGCGGTCGCGCGCGACCTCAACGTGTCCGAGCGCGACGTGCTGGAAATGGAATCCCGCCTGGCCGGCCGCGATGTCGGCTTCGACGCCCCCGCCGACGAGGACGACGACCACGCGCCGCCCGCGCCCGCGCATTACCTCGTCGCCCGCGACGAAGACCCGTCGCAGGCCTATGAGCGCGCCGACAGCGAGGCCGACCAGCTGGAAGTGCTGCGCGAGGGCCTGCAGCGCCTGGATGCGCGCTCGCGCGACATCATCCGCCGCCGCTGGCTGGACGACGGCAACAAGGTGACGCTGCAGGAGCTCGCCGACGAGTACGGCGTGTCGGCCGAGCGCATCCGCCAGATCGAAGCGAACGCGCTGAAGAAGATGAAGGCGCTGTTCGCGGCCTGAACGGCGCGACGCGCCGGCTGGCAGGACGGCCCGGGCAACCGGGCCGTTCGCGTTTCCGGGCCACGGGGTGGCCAGTCGTCAGGCGAGGTCGAGCGGATCCACGTCCAGCGACCAGCGCAGCCGGCGTGCCTCCGGCAACGCGCGAAGCGCCGGCAGCGCCGCGTCCAGCGCGGCGTGCAGGTCGCGCCGCGATCCCGCCGACAGCAGCAGCTGCGCGCGCACGTGGCCGGCGCGGCGCGGCATCGGCGCGGGCAGCGGCCCGTGCAGGTCGAGCGCGGCGCCGGTGCCGGCCAGCACCTCGCGCGCCGCGCGCAGGAACTGCGTGGGCGGATCGGCGTGCGGCGCTTCGGCGCGCAGCAGCGCGAGGTGGGCGAACGGCGGGAAGCCGGCGGCCTCGCGCAGCGCCAGTTCGCCCCCGGCGAAGGCGTGGTAGCCGCCCGCGACCAGCGTCTGCAGCAGCGGATGCTGCGGATGGTGGGTCTGCAGCCACACCTCGCCGGCCTTGTCGGCGCGGCCGGCGCGGCCGGCCACCTGGACCAGCAACTGCGCGAGCTTCTCGCCGGCGCGGAAGTCGGCGGAAAACAGGCCCTCGTCGATGCCGACCACCGCGACCAGGGTCAGGTTCGGCAGGTCGTGTCCCTTGGCCAGCATCTGCGTGCCGACCAGCACGCCCGGGCGGGTGCCCAGGCCGGCCAGCATCGCCTCCAGCGCGTCGCGCCGGCGCGTGCTGCCCTTGTCGATGCGCAGCACCGGCACGTCGGCGAAGGCCTTCGCCAGCCACTCCTCGAGGCGCTCGGTGCCCACGCCCTGCGGCTGCAGCGCGAGCCCGCCGCAGTCCGGGCAGGCCAGCGGCACCGGCTGGCGCGCGCCGCAGTGGTGGCACTGCAGGCGGCGCCCGCCGGCGTGCACGGTCATCGGCGTGCCCTTTTCCGGCGTGCTGCAGCGCCGGCACTGCGCGCTCCAGCCGCAGTCGTGGCACAGCAGCACCGGCGCGTAGCCGCGGCGGTTGCGGAACACCAGCACCTGGCCGCCGGCGTCGAGCGCGCCGCGCATCGCCGCCAGCAGTTCCGGCGACAGCCCGGCCTGCAACGGGCGCTTGCGCACGTCGAGCACGCGCACCGCCGGCGGCTTCGCGTTGCCGGCGCGGCGGGTCAGGCGCAGGTGCGCGTAGCGGCCGGCGCGCGCGTTGTGCAGGGATTCCAGCGATGGCGTCGCGCTGCCCAGCAGCACCCGCACGCCAAGCGCCTTGCCGCGCACCAGCGCGAAGTCGCGCGCGTGGTAGCGGATGCCGTCCTGCTGCTTGTAGCTGGCGTCGTGTTCCTCGTCGACCACGACCAGCCCGGCCTCGGGCAGCGGGGTGAACACCGCCGAGCGCGTGCCGACCACCACCCGCGCCTCGCCGCGCCAGGCGGCGGCCCAGACGCGCGCGCGCTCGGTGTCGGTGAGGCCCGAATGCAGCGCGTGCACCGGCACGCCCAGGCGCGCGCGGAAGCGCGCCAGCACCTGCGGGGTCAGGCCGATCTCCGGGACGAGCACCAGCGCCTGGCGGCCGCGGGCGAGGCAGTCGGCGATCGCCTGCAGGTACACCTCGGTCTTGCCGCTGCCGGTGACCCCGTCCAGCAGCAGCGGGGCGAAGCCCCCGCTGGCGCGGATGGCCGCCACCGCATCGCGCTGCTCCTCGTTGGGCGCTGGCGCGGCCTGGGTCGGATGCGGGGGCACCTGCGCCAGCGCGACCGGTTCGGCCAGTCCGCGCGCGGCCAGGGCGCGCACCGCCGCGCGCCAGCCGTCGAAGCAGGCCTCGAGCTCGTCCTCGCTGCGGTCGCCCGCGCGCAGCAGCGCCGCCAGCCGCTGCGGGCGGCCGGCGCGCAGGGCCGCGCCCGCGCCCGCTTCGGTCAGCCGCCAGCCGCGCACGTGGGTGTCGGGCAGCGGCTCGCCGCGGCGCAGCGCCGCCGGCAGCGCGGTCGCCAGCACCTCGCCCAGGGGCGCATGGGTGTAGCGCGCCAGCCAGCGCAGCGAGTCCAGCAGCTCGCCCCGCAGCAGCGGTTCGGCGTCCGGCAGCGACAGCGCGGCGCGCAGCTCGCCGGCGCCGGGCTCGGCCGGGCCGGCCTCCGCCACCACCCCGACCAGCTCGCGCTGGCCGAACGGCACGCGCACGCGCTGGCCGACCAGCGCGGTGGTGGCCGCCGTGCCGGCGGGCGGGAGGTAGTCGAACAGCCGCGCCAGCGGCAGGGGCAGGGCGACCCGCAGGACGGCGTCGGTCATGGCGCCAGTCTAGCGGCCGGGCGCGCCGAACCCGCTCCGGGCGACTTGCGGCGCCTAGTTCCACCGCGGCTGGCGAAATCAGGCGTAAGTCGCCGTCGGGCAAAGGCTTTCGCCTTTATCCACACAGACTGTGGATAAGCTTGTGCATGTCCGTTTGGCCGTGTTGCGCAAACACGGGCAAACAAGGGGCTTTGCGCATGTGGCGAAAAAATGACCAAACGGCACGAGTCCTTCCGCATCAAGCACTTGCGCGTGAAACCCAGTTGAACGTCGCCTGTAAAGGCTGGTGAGGGCCGCGTGCACTGCGCCGGTCTCGCTGCTGTGCACAACCGTTCCCGGCCACGTGTGGCGGCGCGGCCGCTGTCAAGCGCCATTTTCGTGGGCGCCCGGTCAATCCGTGCGTGCCGTCACGCCTTCTCGCGCGCCGGGCGGCCAGCGCCGGCACCCCGTGCGCCCCGCGCCAGCGCCCGCCGGAACGGCCGGCAGGAAGCCCGGCAGCGCCAGCCGCTTCGCCACGACGCCCGGCCACCCGCCGCGGACGGGGCGGCCCCTGCCACCGGCGCCGCCCCGCGGCCGCATCAGGCCCACACCAGGCTGAGCAGCACGGTGAGCACCGCGCCGATGCTGGTCAGGATCAGGTAGCAGAAGCCCAGCGCGCAGTACTTCAGCACGGTCATCGTCCAGCCCTGCTGGTAGACGCGCTTCTGCATGAGCAGCAGGTAGACCGGCATCCACGCGTACAGGGCGGCCTCGCCGAACCTGGCGACCGGCGCCAGTGCCGGCGCCGCCTCGCCCAGTGCCATCGACAGGAACACGCCGAGCAGCGCCAGGCACAGGAACGCGTGGCTGTGCAGGGCGACGATCAGGTGCTCCATGTACAGCCGCCGCTTGAACAGGTAGGCCAGCTTCAGCAGCAGCGCGAACACCGGCACCAGCACGAACAGCGTGGACGGGATCGCCGACAGCGCCGCGTCGCGGAACAGCGACGGGTCCTTCTGCATGCGCGAGATGTTGGACGACGCGCGCGCGATCTCGCCGTTGAGCCAGTCGTTGGCGAACCGCGGCCACCAGCCGATGCGCACCGGGTGCGTCTTCGGGTCCCACGGCTTGCCGTCGAATTCGATCGCGGCGGTGTCGTCGGGCATCGGCACCGGTTCGCCGTGCGCCGCCGCCTCGCGCAGTGCGTCGATGCGCTGCTGGGCCTTGCGGCGGACCGCATCGGCGCCGGCGTCGATGCCGTTGCGCGCGCCCGCGGCGACGTCCGGCACCTTCGCGCGCGCCGTCGCCAGCTCGGAAAGCGCCCGGTCGCGCGCGCGCTCGACCTCGGCCACGGTGGTGGCGCGGTCGATCCGGTCGTTGCCGTCGTTGCTGATCTGGAAGGTGCCCTCGCCGGCGGGCACCACGAACTTCGCCACGAAGAAGGTGACGATGCTGACGAACACGAACAGCCGCACCGGGCTCACGTAGCGCACCCGCCGGCCGGCGAAGTACTCCAGGCTCAGGTAGCCAGGGCGGGCGAACAGCGGCCACAGCGTGTGCAGGATGCGCGAATCGATGTTCAGCACGCTGTCGAGGAAGTCGCCCAGGATGCTGCTGAACTGCCGCACCAGCCCGTGCACCGGCTGGCCGCAGGCGTAGCAGTGCGGGCCGAGCAGCGGTTCGCCGCAGTTCTGGCAGGCCGCGCGCGGCGTGGGATCGGGCGTGGTGGCGTCGCTCATCGGTCCCCCGGGAACTCGCGGCTAAGATAGCCGACCGCCTGCCGCATGGCAGCACTCCACCTGCCGCCGATCCGCGCAACGGCCCCGGCCGCCGCGCGCGGCGGCCTCGCCAGCCGCATGCACGCCGAGCCCGCACGTCCCGCTTTCGCCCACGAGGTGCGCGCCACCGCGAGGCTCGCCGCGCCGCTGGTGCTCGGCCACCTGTCGACCGGCCTGATCGGCTTCGTCGACAGCGCGATCGCCGGCCACCACCGCACCGGCACGCTCGCGTCCGTCGCGGTCGGCACGGCGCTGTTCTGGCTGCCGATGATGGTGCCGATGGGCACGCTGATGGCGCTGCCGCCGTCGGTCTCGCAGCTCGACGGCGCGCGCCGGCGCGCGGACATCGCACCGTTGTTCCGGCAGGCGCTGTGGCTGGCGCTGGCGCTGGGCGCGCTGCTGTTCGCCTTCCTCACGGTGGCGCCGGTGGCGCTCGCGCCGATGGGCATCGCCGCGGAGATCCGCCCGGGTGCCGCCGCCTTCCTGCACGGCATCCGCTGGGGCGTGCCGGCGCTGACGCTGTACTTCACCATGCGCTATCTCAGCGACGGCCTGCACTGGACGCTGCCGACCATGCTGCTCGGCTTCGGCGGGCTGCTGGTGCTCGTTCCGCTCGGCTACGCGCTGACCTTCGGCCTGGCCGGGCTGCCGGCGCTGGGCGCGGGCGGGCTCGGCATCGCCTCGGCGGCGATGATGTGGGCGCAGGCGCTGGCCTTCGCGCTCTACCTGGCGCGTGCGCGGCGCTTCGCCGACCTCGGCCTGTTCGCGCGCTTCGAGCCGCCGCGCGTGGCGCCGATCCGCGGCCTGCTCGCGACCGGCCTGCCGATCGGCGTCACGGTGGCGATGGAGGGCAGCCTGTTCATCGTCACCGCGCTGCTGATCGGCCGGCTCGGCGCGATGCCGGCGGCCGCGCACCAGATCGCGATCAACGTCGCCAGCCTGTGCTTCATGGTCCCGCTGGGCCTGGCCGAGGCGACCACCGTGCGGGTCGGCCACGCGCGCGGCCGCGGCAGCCACGACGGCCTGCGCCGCGCCGCCTTCGCCGGCTATGCGCTGGTGCTGTGCACGCAGGCGCTGTCGGCGCTGGTGCTGCTGCTGGGGCACGACGCGATCGTCGGCCTGTACACCCGCGACGCGGCGGTCGCCGCGCTGGCCGCCTCGCTGCTGCTGTACGCGGCGGCGTTCCAGTTCCCCGACGGCATCCAGGTGCTGTCGGCCGGCGCGCTGCGCGGGCTCAAGGACACGCGGGTGCCGATGTTCCTGGCCGCCTTCGCCTACTGGGGCGTGGGCATGCCGCTGGGCGCCGGGCTCGGGCTGGGCCTGGGCTGGGGGCCGAAGGGCATGTGGCTGGGGCTGATCGCCGGCCTGGCCTGCGCGGCGCTGCTGCTCGCCCGCCGCTTCCTGCGCAGCAGCCGGGGGCCGCTGCGGCCCTGACCCGGCCGCATGACGATCGGTGCATGCGGCCCACCCCCGCCCCCGCGTACCCTTATGGGCATTCCAGGGAGCCCTGACCGCATGAACGCAACCCGCCGCGGCCCGATCGCCCGCTTCTTCGTGGGCCTGTGGAACGCGATGAACTTCACCCGCCGGCTGGTCTTCAACCTGCTGTTCTTAGGGCTGCTGTTCGTGATCCTCGCCGCGCTCGCCGCCGGCAACGGGGCGCGCCCGCTGCTCGAGCGCACCACGCTGGTGATCGCGCCGGAAGGCAAGCTGGTCGAGCAGTACAGCACCGACCCGGTGACGCGCGCGCTGGCCAAGGCCAGCGGCGACGAGAAGGGCGAGGTGCAGCTGCGCGACCTGCTGCGCGCGCTCGACGCCGCCCGCACCGACAAGCGCATCGAGCGCGTGCTGCTGCGCACCGACCGCATGTCCTTCTCCGGCTACGCGTCGGTGCGCGAGGTCGCCGCCGCGCTGGCGAAGCTGCGCGCGGCCGGCAAGCAGGTGGTCGCGTTCGGCGAGAACTTCGACCAGCAGCAGTACCTGCTCGCCGCCCAGGCCAACGAGGTCTACCTCGACCCGATGGGCGGCCTGCTGCTCGACGGCCTCGGCCGCTACCGCCAGTACTACCGCGAGGGCCTGCAGGACAAGCTCGGCGTGGACGTGCACCTGTTCCGCGTCGGCGAATACAAGTCGGCCGCGGAGCCCTACATCCTCGACGCCGCCTCGCCGGAAGCGAAGGAAGCGGACCTGTTCTGGATGAACGACATCTGGCAGCGCTTCCTCGCCGACATCGGCGGCGCGCGCAAGCTCGCGCCGCAGCAGCTCGCGGCCGACATCGACGCGCTGCCGCAGGGCATCGAGGCGGCCGGCGGCGACCTCGCCCGCTACGCCCTGCAGCACAAGCTGGTCGACGGGCTGAAGACCGAGGAGCAGGTCGACGACCTGCTGGCCAAGCGCGGCGTCGCCGACGACAACGCCGACGACGGCTTCCGCGAAGTCGGGCTCGACGACTACCTCAAGCACGTCGACAGCGGCCTCAAGCGCGTCGACGAGCGGCCGGCGGTGGCGGTGGTGGTCGCCGAGGGCGAGATCGCCGGCGGCAAGCAGCCGCCCGGCAGCATCGGCGGCGAGTCCACCGCCGAGCTGCTGCGCTCGGCGCGCGACGACGACCAGGTCAAGGCGGTGGTGCTGCGGGTGGATTCGCCCGGTGGCGAGGTGTTCGCCTCCGAGCAGATCCGCCGAGAGGTCGCCGCGCTCAAGCAGGCCGGCAAGCCGGTGGTGGTCTCGATGGGCGACCTCGCCGCGTCGGGCGGCTACTGGATCAGCATGAACGGCGACCGCATCTACGCCGACCCGTCGACGATCACCGGCTCGATCGGCATCTTCGGGGTGATCCCGACCGTGCAGCGCGGCCTCGACAAGATCGGCGTGCACACCGACGGCGTCGGCACCACCCGCTTCGCCGGCGCGTTCGACATCACCCGCGCGCTCGACCCGGAAGTCGGCAAGGTCGTGCAGGCGGTGATCGACAAGGGTTACCGCGACTTCACCGGCCGCGTCGCGCAGGCGCGCCACCAGAGCGTGCAGGCGATCGACGCGATCGCGCGCGGCCGGGTGTGGAGCGGCGCGCAGGCGAAGGAGCGCGGGCTGGTCGACCAGTTCGGCGGCCTCGAGGACGCGATCGCCGATGCCGCCACGCGGGCGAAGCTCGGCAAGCGCGCCGGCTGGCAGGTGCGCTACCTGGAGCGGCCGGCGACGCCGTTCGAGCGCGTCTTCACCCACCTCGCCGGCACGCGGATGGGCAGCGCGTGGCTGCACGACTCGAGCCTGGGCCAGCTGCTGCTGGCGCACGCGCTGCCGCGCACGCAGGACGACCTGCGCTTCCTCGACGATGCGCTGCACCCGCGCCCCGGCGCGCCGGTGAAGGCGCTGGCGCACTGCTTCTGCGGGTTGTGAGCCGCGCCGGCTGAGCGGCGTCCCGGCGCGTGCGCCGGGATCGTGCCGCGCTTGCGGCACAGGCACGCGCCGCGGGCGGACGCGTCAGTTCCCCGGCACCGATCGGGTGGCCTCGCCGCCGCCGGTCTGCGCGTCGATCTCCGCCTGCTGCTGCCTGGCGGCGTCCAGCACCTGCGGCTCGACCGCCTTCGCCTTGTCGATCGGCGCCTGGATGGTGTCGCGCAGCCCGGTCGCCTTCGGCTCGGGTGGCTGGTCCTTGTCCGGCGGGGTCGGCTTGCTGCACGCGGCCAGCGCCAGCACCAGCGACAGGGGCAGGACGGCGGCGAGGCGCGCAAGTTCGGGGCGCTGGGCGTTCATCGGCGGGCTCCGCGGGCGACCGGGCTATCCTAACGCCGGGCTTCATCCGCAGTGACAACACCGGGAACCGCAATGGAACGCAGCCGCTGGCGTCTGGACGGGCAACTCGCGCTGGTCACCGGCGGCAGCGCCGGCATCGGCCGCGCGATCGCGCGCGAGCTGCTCGGCTTCGGTGCCGACGTGCTGCTGGCCGCGCGCAATGCCGCGCCGCTGGAGGCGGTGCGCGAGGAGCTCGCCGAGGAGTTCCCCGAGCGCACCGTGGCCACCTTCGTCGCCGACGTCGCCGTCGACGAGCAGCGCCGCGAGCTGCTCGACTGGGTCGAGGATTTCGGCGAGGGCCTGCACGTGCTGGTCAACAACGCCGGCGGCAACCTGACCCGCGCGGCGACCGAATACGGCGAGGACGAGTGGCGGCAGGTCTTCGAGATCAACCTGTTCTCGGCCTTCGAACTGTCGCGCTACGCCCACCCGCTGCTGACGAAGCATGCGGCCTCGTGCATCGTCAACGTCGGCAGCGTGTCGGGCATCACCCACGTGCGCAGCGGCGCGCCCTACGGCATGAGCAAGGCGGCGATGCACCAGATGACCCGCAACCTCGCGGTCGAATGGGCCGAGGACGGCGTGCGCGTCAACGCGGTGGCGCCGTGGTACATCCGCACCCGCCGCACCCACGACAAGCTGTCCGATCCCGACTACCTCGACGAGGTGCTGCTGCGCACGCCGATGGGCCGGGTCGGCGAACCGGAGGAAGTCGCCGCCGCGGTGGCGTTCCTGTGCCTGCCGGCGGCGAGCTACGTGACCGGCGAGTGCATCGCGGTCGACGGCGGCTTCCTGCGCTACGGCTTCTAGGACCGGGCGCGACGCGCGGCGGCGCCTCGCGTGCGGGCGCTCAGGGCGCGGGCCCGGCCTGCGCGCAGGTGCTTTCGCGCAGCACGCGCTGGATGCGTTCGAACTCGGCCTGGTGCCTGGCGCCGTCCTCGGCGCGGCCGAAGCGCCACGCCGCCTCGGCCTCGCGCGCGTACTGTTGCCAAGCCGCGCAGGCGGCATCGTCGGGAATGCGCTCGCAGGTGTCGCGCACGACCTGGCAGGCGGTGCCCGCGCCGCTCGGCTGGCCGTCCAGCCCGACCACCGGCAGTGCGACGCAGCGCGCCGGTGGCGTGGCGTTCTCGCCGAAATAGCCGGCGTCCTCGGGCGTGCGGCAGCGGTACAGCGGCGGGGGCGGCAGGGGCACGGCGGGCGCGGGGGCTGCGTCCGCGCCCGTGGTGGCGTTCGTGGGCGGGGGCGTGGGCGCGGCCGTCGGCTGTGGCCGGGAGTCGACCACGACCGCGGGTGCCGGCTGGTAGGCGGGCAGGGGCGGAGGCGGTTCGACCACCTGCTTCTGCTCCCGGCTGCCTTTCGGGCAAGGCACGTCGTTCTGCACGGTCACCCGGCCGAAGGCGTCGGTGCAGCGGTAAATGACGATGCCGGCGCGCGCCTGGGCGGCCCAGCCGGCGCACAGCAGCACGAGGACCCAGCACGCGCACCGCATCAACGGCCCCCGCAATCCTGGTCGAGGCGGGCGTCGATGCCCCGCTGCTCGCGGCCGAGCTGGTCGCGCTCGTTCGGCTGCGCGTTGAAGAAGCGGCGCCCGATCTCCTCGCGGCGGTCGCGCAGGCGAGCGCAGACCTCGGCCTGCGGCAGCGGATGGCAGGCGTCGCGCACCCAGGTGCCGGCGCCGTAGGCCGCCATGGGCGCGTACAGCGGCGGCTGCACGACGGTGGTCGAACCGCTGATCCGGACGTTGCCGTGGGTGATGGCCAGCCCGGCGTGCCCGGTCCCGCCGGGGTGCGGGTAGGGTGCCAGCGGCACGCCCAGCGTCCACAGCGGGACCCAGCGCGGATGGCCCTCGGGCGTGTCGCTGGTGTAGACCGCGCCGTCGGGCGTGACGCATTCGTACAGCGGCCGCGGCGGCTGCACGTAGACGACGCGCGCGGGGGCCGGCGCCGGTGTCGCCTCGGGCTCGGCCGCGCGCGGCGGCGGCGCGGGCGCGGGTGGCGCGTCCTTGGGCCGCTGCATGGTGCGGGCCTGCTGCGCCTGGCCCTTCGGGCAGGGCGAATCGCGCAGGGCCAGGTGGCCGGCGGCGTCGGTGCAGCGGTAGATCGTCACCTCGTCCGGCGGCGTGGCCGCGACGGCCGGCAATGCCAGCCACGACAGCAGCGGGAAGACCAGGCGCGCGCGCATGCACGCATCATGCCGCCGCGCGCGGGCCGGCAACAGCCGCGGGCAGCGGCGGTTTGCACGGATTCAGCCCCGCCGCGCCCTCAGCCGGCGCGCAGCCGGGTGCCGCTGGCGGCGTCGACGATCGCGGTCGGTGCGGACAGGCCGCCGGTTTCGCCCTCGCAGACGCCGTCGCACAGCGCGACCACGGCCGGCTCCAGCGCCGCGCGCGAGAACGCCGGCGGTGCGCCGGCGAGGTTGGCGCTGGTCGAGACCAGCGGGCCGCCGAAGGCGGCGCACAGCGCCGCGACCACCGGGTGCGCGCTGACCCGCACCGCGACGCCGGCATGCGCGCCGGTGATCCAGGGCGGCACGCGCCCGGTGGCCGGAACGATCCAGGTGTGCGGGCCGGGCCAGCTGGCATGGACCGCCTCGCGACGGTCGGTGGGCAGGCGCTCCCAGTCGAGCAGGGCGTCGAACTGGTCGAGCGTCCCGGCGACGAGGATCAGGCCCTTGTCGACCGGGCGTTGCTTGATCGCGAGCAGGCGCAGCACCGCGGCCTCGTCGAAGGGATCGCAGCCGAGGCCCCACACGGCCTCGGTCGGATAGGCAATGACGCCGCCCTGGCGCAGGCGGACGGCGGCGTCGGCGGGTGAGAGGGACGGTGGCATGCGCCCAGCTTACGCAAGCGCCGGTGTCGCGCGCGACGGTGCGCCGGTCAGAACGGCGCCTCGTCGGCGCCCGCGCGCGCGACGGCGCGCGTGGCTTTCTTCGCCGCGGCTTTCTTCACCGCCTTCTTCACCGCCTTCTTCGCGGTCTTCTTCGCGGTCTTCTTCGCGGCCTTGCCGGCCGTCTTCGTGGCGGCCTTCGCGGCGGGCGCCTCGCCGGCCGCCGCCTGCCTGGCCACCTTCGCCGGCGCCTTCTTCGCCGCCGGCGCCTTCTTCGCCACCGCCTTCTTGCCGAAGCGGCCGCGCATCGGCTTGCCGGTCTCCTCCATCAGCTGCTGCACTTCGGCCAGGGTCAGCGAGGCGGGCTCGCGGTCCTTGGGGATGCGGCCGTTGAGCTTGCCGTCGCTGATGTAGGGACCGAAGCGGCCGTTGAGCACCTGGATGTCGCTGCCCTCGAAGGACTTGATGACGCGGTTGCGCGCGATCTCCTCCTTTTCCTCGATCAGGAACACCGCGCGCGCGAGGTCGATCGTGTACGGATCGTCCTCCTTCTTCAGCGAGGCATAGGTGCCGCCGCGCTTGGCGAAGGGGCCGAAGCGGCCGATGCCGACGCTCACTTCCTCGCCGATGGACACGCCGAGCTTGCGCGGCAGCTTGAACAGCTCCAGCGCCTCCTCCAGCGTGATCGTGTGCATGCTCTGGCCGGGGCGCAGCGAGGCGAACTGCGGCTTCTCCTCGTCGTCCATGCTGCCGATCGCCGCATAGGGTCCAAAGCGGCCCAGCCGCACGCTGACCGGCTTGCCGGTCTTGGGATCGGTGCCGAGCTCGCGCGCGCCGGTGGCCTCGTTGCGGTCCACGCTCTCGGTCTTGTCGGCGACCAGTTCCTTGAACGGCCCCCAGAACTTCTCCATCAGCGGGATCCAGTCCTCCTCGCCGCGCGAGACGGCGTCGAGCTCGTCCTCCATCTTCGCGGTGAAGTCGTAGTCCACGTAGCGGGTGAAGTGGCTGCTGAGGAACTTCGACACCGCGCGGCCGACGTCGGTGGGGCGGAAGCTGCGGCTCTCCATCTCCACGTACTTGCGGAACAGCAGGGTCTGGATGATCGACGCGTAGGTGGACGGGCGGCCGATGCCGTATTCCTCCAGCGCTTTCACCAGCGCCGCCTCGGTGTAGCGCGGCGGCGGCTGGGTGAAGTGCTGGTCGGCGCGGATGCGCTCCAGCGGCACGCGCTCGCCGGGCTTCATCGCCGGCAGCTTGCGGCCCTCGTCCTCGTCCTCGGAACCCTTGGTGTCCTTGCCTTCCTCGTAGACCGCGAGGAAGCCCGGATCGACCACCGTCGTGCCCGAGGCGCGGAAGCCATGCTCGCTGCCGGCGGCGAGGTCGACGCTGACGGTATTGAGCGTGGCCGGCACCATCTGCGAGGCCACCGCGCGCTTCCACACGAGTTCGTACAGGCGGCGCTCGTCGTCGGTCAGGTAGCGCGCGACCTGCGCCGGCGTGCGCAGCGCCGAGGTCGGGCGCACCGCCTCGTGCGCCTCCTGCGCGTTCTTCGACTTGGTCTGGTAGAAGTTCGGCTTGTCCGGCAGCGCGCGGGTGCCGAAGTCGCGCGCGATCACGTCGCGCAGCTCCGACAGCGCGTCCACCGACAGGTTGACCGAGTCGGTACGCATGTAGGTGATCAGGCCGACGGTGCCCTCGTCGCCGAGCGCCACGCCCTCGTACAGCTTCTGCGCGACCTGCATGGTGCGGCGGGTGGTGAAGCCGAGCTTGCGCGAGGCTTCCTGCTGCAGCGTCGAGGTGGTGAACGGCGGCGACGGCCGGCGCTTGCGCTCCTTGCTGGCGACGTCGGTGACGTGCAGCGCGCCGCCGGCGGCCCGCACGATGCGCTGGCGCGCGGCCTCGGCGTCATCGGCATTCGTGATCGTGAACTGCTCGGCCTTCCTGCCGTCGAGCTTCGTCAGCTTGGCGGTGAACGGCTGCGCCGCGTGCGCGCACTCGGCTTCCACCGTCCAGTACTCGCGGGCGACGAAGGCTTCGATCTCCTCCTCGCGCTCGACGATCATGCGCAGCGCCGGCGACTGCACCCGGCCGGCCGACAGGCCGCGCTGGACCTTGCGCCACAGCACCGGCGACAGGTTGAAGCCGACCAGGTAGTCGAGCGCGCGGCGCGCCTGCTGGGCGTCCACCAGCGGCGCGGCGATGTCGCGCGGCTGCTCCATCGCGGCGCGGATCGCGCGCGGGGTGATCTCGGTGAACACCACCCGGCGCAGCGGCTTGTCGCCGATCAGGTCGCGCTCGCGCAGTATCTCGGCGATGTGCCAGCTGATCGCCTCGCCCTCGCGGTCCGGGTCGGTCGCGAGGTACAGCGCGTCGGCGGCCTTCGCCGCCCTGGCGATCGCGTCGACGTGCTTCTCGTTCTTCTCGATCAGGTCGTAGCGCATGGCGAAGCCGCGCTCGGGGTCGACCGCGCCCTCCTTCGGCACCAGGTCGCGGACGTGGCCATAGGAGGCGAGGACGGTGAAGTCCTTGCCGAGGTACTTGTTGATCGTCTTGGCCTTGGCGGGCGACTCGACGATGAGCAGGTTCTTGGCCATGGGGGGCACAGCATCCGGGCAGGGGGCCAGCGTGCCGTGAAGGCAACGCCGAACGGCGGCGGGAAAGGCAACGCCCGTGGCGGCGGGCCACGGGCGTCTCTTTTTTAAGAGGAATCACGCGGGGGCGCGGCTGTCAAGCCGGACCGCCGCGCCCCGGCCGGGCGGCGCGGGGGGAAGACGCCCCGGCCAGCGGCCGGGAGGCGGGTTCCGGCGCCCGGCCGCGCCCGCGCCGGTCAGTGCACCGGCTCGGGCTCGTCCAGGAACATCTGGGTCTCCATCCAGGCGTAGGCCGCCTCGGACCCCGGCTGGTTGAACAGGACCATCAGCACCACCCACTTGAGGTCGTCGATCTCCAGCTCGTCCTGGTCCAGCGCCAGCGCGCGGTCGAGCACCAGCTCGCGCTGGTCGGCGTCGAGCACGCCGTGCTGCTCGAGGAACAGCAGGAAGCCGCGGCAGTCTGCGTCGAGCTTGTCCAGCTCCGGGCCGGCGTAGACGCGCACCGGCCCGCCCACCCGCGGCGTGGCCGCGGCCGGGCGCTGCTCGGCGAGGGCGTCGAGCCAGTCGAAGGCCTTGTGGATCTCGGCCGGGCTGAAACCGGCCTGGGTCAGTTCGGTGAACAGCGGGCTGTCCGGAAGGGAGTCGCGGTCGCCCAGCGGCGGAACGGTGTCTTCGGCGATGTAGTGTTCGAACAGGTACAGCAGGACGTCCAGGATGCTCTCTTTCATTTCCCTCGGCCTGCGCCCCGGAGGACGCTGAGGAGGAACCGGCCCGCGGGCCGGATCGCCGTCGGGCTCCCTGCCCGCCGGCGTCTTTGGCGCCGATGGCGCCGCCGCCACCCATGGTCGCCCATGCCCCTGGTGGCGGTCGCGACGCGTCCTGCGTCGCCTCGCGGGGCCGGCGGCAGCCGGCTCAGCGCTTGCGGGAATAGCGGCCGTGCGCATGCGCGACCCGGCCTTCCAGCTCCATGACCAGCAGCATGGAGGACAGTTCCGCAGGCGTCAATGCGGTGCGAAGGGACAGTTCATCCATACCCGTGGGGTCGTGCCCGAGCGCATCCCACAAGCGCTGGTAGTCGGGCGCCAGGCGGCCGGGTTCGCCGGGCGGACCGGCGGCGGGCGCCTCGGCCTGGGCGAGACGCGCCCGCAGCGCCGTCCCGAGTTCCGCCGCCACGGGCGCCAGCGCCGCGATCACCTCCTGGGCGCCTTCCACCAGGCTGGCGCCGTCGCGCAGCACCCGGTGGCAGCCACGCGCCATCGGGTTGTGGATCGAGCCGGGCACGGCAAACACCTCGCGGCCCGCCTCGGCCGCCTCACGGGCGGTGATCAGCGCCCCCGAACGCAGCGCCGCCTCCACCACCAGCGTGCCCAGCGCCAGCCCGGCGAGGATGCGGTTGCGGCTGGGGAAGTGCTCGCGCAGCGGGCCGGTGCCCGGCAGGTGTTCGCTGGCCACCGCGCCGGCCGCGGCGATCCGCGCGTGGAGCTCGCGGTTGGCGCGCGGGTAGGCCACGTCCGGCCCGGTACCGAGCACGGCGACGGTGAGCCCGCCGCCGGCCAGGGCCGCCTCGTGGGCGGCGGTGTCGATGCCCGCCGCCATGCCGCTGGCGATCGCGAAGCCCGCCGCGGCCAGCGCGCCGGCGAAGTCGCGCGCGTTGGCGAGGCCGCCCGCGGTCGCCGCGCGGCTGCCGACCACGGCGATCGCCGGGTGCCACAGGCAGGCCGGATCGCCGGCAACGAACAGGGCCAGCGGCGGGTTGGCGATCCGGCGCAGCAGGGGCGGATAGTCCGGGTCCTGCCAGCCGAGCAGGTGGTGGCCGGGCGTGGCCAGCCACTCGCGGGCCGGGCCGAGCTTCGCGGCGTCTGGCTGGCGCAGGCGCGCGACCTGTTCCTCCTTGCAGCCGGCCGCCCGCCAGGCCGTCGCGCCGGCGGCGAGCGCCATGGCGGCCGCCGGATGGGTCTCGAGCAGCCGCCGCCGTGGCGCGGCCGGGCCGTCCGCGGCGACCAGCCGCAGCAGGGCTTCGCTGTCGTCGGTGAGCATCCGCGCAGGCTAGGACCGCGCGCCACGCCCGGCCGCCGGGCAAGCGCGTGCCGCGGGGTAGGGGTTTGCCGCGCCGTGCAGCGCCCGGAAACGACGACGGCGCCACGCGGCGCCGTCGTCGATGGAGCTTCGCGCGATGTCAGTACGCGGCGTCGGGATGCTTGAGCTCGGCGCCCACGTGCACCGGCTTGATCGAATCCATCACCAGGCCGTAGCTGACCTTGTCGAAGGTGCGGAACACCATCACGTGGCCGGCGAACTCGTCCGGCAGGCGCACCTTGTCCTCGTAGGAGACGGTGGCCTCGGTGCGGTCGGGGTTGGTGGCGACCTTGTCGACCACCTTGCTGCCCACGCGCCAGATCGAGAACACGGTGCCGTTGTCGACGCCGTCGCGCGCGCCCACCGACAGCGCGACCACGTCGCGGCTGCCGCCGGCGGCATAGTTGTCGGCCACCGCCAGCACCTTCGCGCGGCCGTATTCCAGCTGCTTCTTCGGCGCGTGCGGGAAGAACTGCAGGTCGTAGCTGCGCGCGTCGACCGGGATGACGCGGTCGCCCACGCGCACCTCGCGGCCCTCGGCGTCCAGCAGCAGGGTGCTGGCCTGGATGCCGCCGACCTCGCCGCGGGTGAGCGTGCCGGCGCCCTGGCGCATCAGCTCGTAGCCGAGCAGTTCCTTGCCCTTGTCGGGAGTGACCGCGTCGGTCCAGAACTGCTGCGCGTCGAACACGCGGCGGCCGCGGGCGTCGAGGTCGTCCTTGTGGAACAGGTCGCAGCACAGGCCGCTGCGGTCCAGGCGGGTGTAGCGCACGGTCGGCCGCACCACCAGGAAGCGGCTGCCCGGCTGCGCGCCGGCAAGGCCCTTGACGTAGACGACCTGGCCCTCGACGCCGCGCTCGCGGTCGTCCTCCAGGCCTACCACGTAGGGCAGCCGGTCGAACTCGTCGACCACGCGCAGGTCCTTCAGGAACGGCTCGACCTCGGCCAGCGGCACCGCGTTGATCGGCGCCTCGTTGCGCGGGCCTTCCTTGACGGTCACGCGGTCCAGGTAGGCCAGCGACAGCACGTCGCCCGGGTAGATCAGGTGCGGGTTCTTCACCTGCGGGTTGGCCTGCCAGATTTCCGGCCACAGCCAGGGCTTCTGCAGGAAGCGGCCGGCGATGTCCCACAGGGTGTCGCCGCGCTTGACGACGTAGGTGTCCGGGTGGTCGCCGCGCACCTCGACGGCGGCGGCGTACGCGGTGACAGTCAGCAGCGCCACGGCAGCAACCGTGCGCAGCCCTTGAGAAAGGCGCTTAAGCTTGGCGGCCATCTACCCGCTCCCCTTG
The DNA here is from genome assembly GCA_051959035.1 of Lysobacteraceae bacterium. Classification (GTDB taxonomy): domain Bacteria; phylum Pseudomonadota; class Gammaproteobacteria; order Xanthomonadales; family Xanthomonadaceae; genus JABFWF01. Next base: position 17,126 of record JBQCFN010000092.1, read on the forward strand.
GAGATTTCCCCTTGCAGCCGGGCCACTATAGCCCACAAGCCGCGCGTCTTGGCAAGCGCGGAGCGGTACAATCGGGGCGTCCGTCCACGGGCCGCCGCCACGCCGGCTTGCGGATGTGACCGCCGCCCCCATTCCGACCCCCATGGCCCTGCTCCCCATCCTCGAATTTCCCGACCCGCGCCTGCGCACCGTCGCCGCGCCGGTCGACGCCGCGTGGCTGGCCGAGCCGGACACCCAGCGGCTGATCGACGACATGTTCGAGACCATGTACGCCGCCCCCGGCATCGGCCTGGCCGCGAGCCAGGTCGACGTGCACCGCCGGTTCATGGTCATTGACGTCAGCGAGGAGCACGACCGGCCGCTGGTGTTCGTCAACCCGCGGATCACCGCGCGCGCCGGCGAGCAGGTGTACCAGGAAGGCTGCCTGTCGGTGCCCGGGATCTTCGCCGACGTCACCCGCGCGGGCGAGATCACCGTGGAGGCGCTCGACCGCCACGGCCAGCCGTTCGAGCTGGCGGTGGACGGCCTGCTCGCGGTGTGTATCCAGCACGAGATGGACCACCTCGACGGCAAGCTCTTCGTCGATTACCTCTCGCCGCTGAAGCGCGAAATGGTCCGCAAGAAGCTGGCCAAGGCGCGCCGCCAGCAGACCGACGCGGCCTGACGCCGCCCCTTTCTCCCGCGTGACCGGCGACCTCGGCGCGCCACACGAGGCAGTCCGCGCATGGCCCTCCGCATCGTCTTCGCCGGCACCCCCGAATTCGCGGTGCCCTCGCTGCGCGCCGCCGCCCAGCGCGGCGAGGTGGTCGCCGTCTATACCCAGCCCGACCGCCCCGCCGGCCGCGGCCGCGGGCTGGCGCCGTCGCCGGTCAAGCTCGAGGCGGCCAAGCGCGGCATCCCGGTGCTGCAGCCGGAATCGCTCAAGGGCGAACTGTCGCGCGATGCATTGCGCGCGCTGCGGCCCGACCTGATGGTGGTGGTCGCCTACGGGCTGCTGCTGCCGCAATCGATCCTCGACATCCCGAAGTCCGGCTGCTGGAACGTGCACGCCTCGCTGCTGCCGCGCTGGCGCGGCGCCGCGCCGATCCAGCGCGCGATCGAGGCCGGCGACGCCGAGACCGGCGTGTGCCTGATGCAGATGGAGAAGGGCCTGGACACCGGCCCGGTGCTGCTGTCGCAGCGCCTGCCGATCGGGCCCGACGAGACCGCGGGCCAGCTGCACGACCGCCTCGCCGCGCTGGGCGCGCAGGTGCTGGCCGATGGCCTCGGCCTGCTGCGCGCCGGCATGCGCCCGGTCCCGCGGCCGCAACCGGCGGAAGGCGTGACCTACGCGCACAAGCTCGACAAGGCCGAAGCCAGGCTCGACTGGACGCAGCCCGCCGACGCGCTGGCGCGCAAGGTGCGCGCATTCTCGCCATGGCCGGTGGCCGAGGCGACGCTCGCCGGCGAGCGCCTGCGCCTGCACGGCGCGGTCGCGCTTGACGAAGCGCACGCCGCCGCCCCGGGCACCCTGCTGCGCGCCGGCCGCGACGGCCTCGACGTCGCCTGCGGCCGCGGCGTGCTGCGCGTGCGCGTGCTGCAGCGCGAAGGCGGCAAGGCGATCACCGCCGCCGACTACCTCAACGCACGGCGCGACCTGGCGCGCGCATGAGCGGCCCCGGCGAACAGCGTCCGCGCCGCACCACGCCGCGCGTCGCGCCTTCGGCCGCCGGGGAGGCGGGCCCGCCCGCGACGCCGGGGAAGGCGCCGTCGCGCGGGGCGCCGGCGAAGGAACACAAGGCGCCGCGCGAAGGACAGCGCAAGCGCGGCTCCGGAGCGCGGCCTCCGCAA
>JBQCFN010000093.1:0-5200 GCA_051959035.1 Lysobacteraceae bacterium
TCAACCTCGGTCCGGCCGGCGCGCCGGCGGCGCCCGCGCCGGGCGCCGAGGCCAAGGCCGCGCCGGCGGCCAGCATGCCGGAGGGCGCGACCGTCGCGCCGCGCGCGATCGACCCGCGGGTGGCCTACCAGCTCGTCTCGATGATGCGCGACGTGGTCCAGCACGGCACCGGCTTCGCCGCGCGCGTGCTCGGCCGCGAGGACGTCGGCGGCAAGACCGGCTCGACCAACGACCACCGCGACGCCTGGTTTTCGGGTTTCGGCGGGCCGTACGTGACCACCGTGTGGGTGGGGCGCGACGACTTCCAGTCGCTGGGCTACCGGGAGTACGGCGGCAAGGCGGCGCTGCCGATCTGGATCGACTACATGCGGGTGGCGCTGAAGGACCAGCCGGTGGCGCGCAACGATCCGCCGGACGGCATGGTCCGGGTCGCGGTCGGACCGGGCGGCCGCCTGCTGCCGGGCGACGAGGGCGGCATCATCGAGTACGTGAAGGCCGAGGACCTCGAGCGCATGCAGGCCGAGGCCGAGCAGCCGCCGCAGGACCAGTCGCAGGACGAACAGGCGTTCGACATCTTCTAGGGCCGCGGGTGGGCCGGGACTTGTTGCACCCGGCCCGCCCACCCGCCCTGGGGTAAAGTCGCGGTGCAGGCCACCGGACGGAGGTTCGCATGCGCCAGGCACGCCACCATGCGCGACACGCCGAGACCCGCACCCGCGAGCGCCGCCAGCGCCTCGCCCACGAGGCCGCGCGGCTGATGGCCGAAAGCGGCATCCGCGACTACCACCAGGCCAAGCTCAAGGCGGCCGCGCGCCTGGGCATCGTCGACGACGCCTCGCTTCCGCGCAACCGCGAGATCGAGGACGCGCTGCGCGAGTACCAGCGCCTGTTCAATGCCGGCCAGGCCGGCGACCTGCGCGCGCGGCGCGAGGCGGCGGTGCACGCGCTGGACTTCTTCTCGACGTTCGAACCGCGCCTCGTGGGGCCGGTGCTGGACGGCACCGCCGACCGCAACTCGCCGGTGGCGCTGCACCTGCATGCCGACGATGCCGACGCGGTCGCGCGTTTCCTGCAGGAGCGGCGCATTCCCGCCGAGTCGCGCGTGCGCCGCCTGCGCATCGACCGCGAGCGCAGCGAGGACGCGCCGGTCTGGCTGTTCGCGGCCGACGGCCTGAGCTTCGACCTCACCGTGCTGCCGCTCGCGCGCCTGCGCCAGGCGCCGCTGTCGAGCGTGGACGAGAAGCCGATGAAGCGCGCCAGCCTGGCGCAGCTGCGCACGCTGCTGGCCGCGGACGAGATCGCCGGGTACGAAGCCGGCGACGACTAGCCGGCGCGGGCGCCACGCAAAAAAAAAACGCCCCGCGCCGCGGGGCGTCTTGCATCGCGGCAGCGACGCGGTCAGCGCTTGTCGGCGGCGAGGTAGTCGCGCTGCGCGTAGCCGGTGTAGACCTGGCGCGGGCGGCCGATGCGCGCTTCCGGATCGTTCTGCTGCTCCAGCCAGTGCGAGACCCAGCCGGCGGTGCGCGCGATCGCGAACATCACCGTGAACATCTCGGTCGGGATGCCCAGCGCCTTGTAGATGATGCCCGAGTAGAAGTCGACGTTCGGGTAGAGCTTGCGCTGGATGAAGTAGTCGTCCTTCAGCGCCGCCTCTTCCAGGCGCATCGCCACGTCCAGCAGCGGATCGTTGACGCCGAGTTCCTCCAGCACCTGGTGGCACATCGCGCGGATGATCTTCGCGCGCGGGTCGAAGTTCTTGTAGACGCGGTGGCCGAAGCCCATCAGGCGGAAGCCGGATTCCTTGTCCTTGGCCTTGTCCACCGCCGACTGCACGTTCTCCGGGCGGCCGATCTCTTCCAGCATCTTCAGCACCGCCTCGTTGGCGCCGCCGTGCGCCGGCCCCCACAGCGCGGCCACGCCGGCGGCGACGCTGACGTACGGATTGGCGCCGGTGGAACCGACCAGGCGCACGGTCGAGGTCGACGCGTTCTGCTCGTGGTCGGCGTGCAGGATGAACAGCAGGTCCATCGCCTTGGCGGCGACCGGGTTGAGCTCCAGCGGCTCGGCCGGCACCTCCTTCATCATGTGCAGGAAGCGCGTGGTGTACTCGAGGCTGTTGCGCGGGTAGCGGATCGGCCAGCCGATCGAGTAGCGGTAGCAGGCGGCGGCGATCGTCGGCACCTTGGCGATCAGGCGGATCGCCGCCAGGCGGCGCTGGTCCGGATCCTCGATGTCGAGGTCGTTGTGGTAGAAGCTCGCCAGCGAGCCGAGCATGCCGGTGAGCATCGCCATCGGGTGCGCGTCGTGGCGAAAGCCGTACAGGAAGGTGCGGAAGGCCTCGTGCATCATCGTGTGATGCGTGACCTCGTGCTCGAACCTGCCGAACTGCTCCCTGGTCGGCAGCTCGCCGTGCATCAGCAGGTAGGCGACCTCGAGGAAGCTCGACTTCTCGGCCAGCTGCTCGATCGGGTAGCCGCGGTACAGCAGAACCCCGGCGTCGCCGTCGATGTAGGTGATCGCCGACTTGCAGCTGGCGGTGGCGCCGAAGCCCGGGTCGTAGGTGAAGCAGCCGGTTTCCTTCGGCAGCCTGGCGATGTCGATGCAGGGGTTGCCGAGGGTCGGCGTCTGCACCGGCAGGGCGACCTGCCTGCCGGCGGCGTCCATGGTCACCTGGTCGAAGGCGGGCTTGTTCTCGACGGACACGGCTTGCTCCTGGATCATGCGCTGCCCGCCGACGGGGCCGCGGGCGCGCGTGGGGATGATCGATCCGCGACGCATCGCATCGCATCGCGGAAGCAGGAATTATCGCATACCGGCCATGGCGCATACGCAGGCGCATGCGGCACGCCGTGTCGCGCACAGCAGAACGGCCGCCCCGGGGGGCGGCCGTTGCGGAATCGCTCGTGGCGCGCGCGCGCCGTCGGCGCGACGCGGCTTACTTCGCGTAGCGCTTGCGGAACTTGTCCACGCGGCCGCTGGTGTCGACGATCTTGTTCTGGCCGGTGTAGAACGGGTGCGAGGCCGACGAGATTTCCACCTTGATCAGCGGGTACTCGTTGCCGTCCGTCCACTTGGTCGTCTCCTTGGAGGAGAGCGTCGAGCGGGTCAGGAACTTGAAGTCCGAAGTCACGTCCTGGAAGACGACTTCGCGGTATTCGGGATGGATGTCGGCCTTCATGGCACCGGACTGCTGCAGGGAAAGAGCGGCATTGTAGCGGGGCGCCGGGGACCGGCGCAAGCCGCGCCAGGGCCCGGTCGTTCAGGCCGACGCGAAGCGGGCCGCGCCCCCGACCCAGCGCGCGACCACCGCGTCCACCAGCCCGGGGCGCTCGGCCAGCAGGCGGTCGGCCAGCGCGTGCACCTGCGGCAGCAGGTCGGCGTCGCGGGCGAGGTCGGCCAGGCGGAAACCCGGCAGGCCGGTCTGGCGGGTGCCGAGCAGTTCGCCCGGGCCACGCAGTTCCAGGTCCTTCTCGGCGATCACGAAACCGTCGCTGGTCTCGCGCATCACCTCCAGCCGCTGCCGGGCCAGCGGCGACAGCGGCGGCTGGTACAGCAGCACGCAGCTGGAGGCCGCGCTGCCGCGCCCCACCCGCCCGCGCAGCTGGTGCAGCTGGGCGAGGCCGAGGCGCTCGGCGTTCTCGATGATCATCAGCGAGGCGTTGGGCACGTCGACGCCGACCTCGATCACGGTGGTCGCCACCAGCAGGTCGAGCGCGCCGTCCTTGAACGCGCGCATGGTCGCCTGCTTGTCGTTGGCCTTCATGCGGCCGTGCACCAGCCCGATGCGCAACTCGGGCAGCGCCGCCGACAGCGCCTCGAAGGTGGACTGCGCAGCCTGCGCGACGACCTCGTCGGAGTCGTCGATCAGCGTGCACACCCAGTACGCCTGGCGGCCGTCGCGGCAGGCCGCGCGGATGCGCTCGACCAGCTCGGGCCGGCGTTCGGCGCTGAGCGCGACGGTCTGCACGGGCGTGCGGCCGGGCGGCAGTTCGTCGATCGCGGAGACATCGAGGTCGGCGTAGGCGGCCATCGCCAGCGTGCGCGGGATCGGCGTCGCGGTCATCACCAGCTGGTGCGGCACGCAGCCGCCGGCGGCGCCCTTGTCGCGCAGCGCGAGGCGCTGGTGCACGCCGAAGCGGTGCTGCTCGTCGACGATGGCGAGGGCAAGGTCGTGGAAGGCGACGCCTTCCTGCATCAGCGCGTGGGTGCCGACGACCACCTGCGCGCCGCCATCGGCGACCTCGGCCAGCGCGCGCGCGCGCGCCTTGCCGGTGACCTTGCCGGCCAGCCAGGCGACGCGCACGCCGAGCGGCTCCAGCCAGCCGCGCAGGTTGGCGTCGTGCTGCTCGGCGAGCAGCTCGGTCGGCGCCATCAGCGCGGCCTGCCGCCCCGCCTCCACCGCGAGCAGCGCCGCCAGCGCGGCCACCACGGTCTTGCCGCTGCCGACGTCGCCCTGCACCAGCCGCAGCATCGGCCGCGGCTGGGCGAGGTCGGCGCGCGCCTGTGCGTACACGCGCTGCTGGGCGCCGGTGAGTGCGAACGGCAGCGCATCGAGCAGGCGCTGCGCGAGCAGCCCCGGCCCGGCGAGCGGCGCCGCCCGGTGCCGCTGCAGCGCGATGCGCTGGCGGCGCAGGCTGAGGTGGTGGGCGAGCAGCTCCTCCAGCGCCAGCCGCCGTTGCGCGGGATGGGTGCCGGCGAGCAGCGCCGCGACGTCGCTGCCGGGCGGCGGCCGGTGCACCGTGCGCAGCGCCTCGCGCAGCGAGGGCAGGCCGAGGTCGGCCAGCCAGGCGCGCGGCAGCAGTTCCAGCGCGTCCTCGTCGGGCAGGCGGTCCAGCGACTGCCCGATCAGCTTGCGCAACGCTGCCGGCCCGATGCCTTCGATCGCCGGATACACCGGATCCAGCGCATCGCCGAGCCCGCTCTCGCCGTCCAGCACGCGGTAGCTGGGATGCACGATCTCCAGCCCGTGCTGGCCCGGGCGCGGCGTGCCGTAGGCGCGCACCCGGGCGCCGGGCGCGAACTGCGCGACCTGGGCGGCGCGGAAATGGAAGAAGCGCAGCACCACCGTCGCCCGCGAGTCGTCGCCCAGGGCGACGCGCAGCATCGGCCGGTAGCGGAAGCCGCGTTCCACCGCTTCCACCCGCCCTTCGACCTGCGCGGGCACGCCGGGGCGCAGCTCGCGGATCGGGGTCAGCGTGGT
>JBQCFN010000094.1:0-4614 GCA_051959035.1 Lysobacteraceae bacterium
GCAGCAGCCGCCGGTGCCGCCGACGCGACAGGTCGTCGCGGTCTGCGCCGGCAATGCGCTCGAGTTCTACGACTTCGTCACCTATGCGTTCTTCGCCGCGCAGATCGGGCGCAGCTTCTTTCCCTCCGACACGCCCGGCACCAGCCTGCTCGCCTCGCTGGCGACCTTCGGCGCCGGCTTCCTCACCCGCCCGCTCGGCGCGCTGGTGATCGGGCGGATGGGCGACCGGGTCGGGCGCAAGCCGGCGATGCTGCTGTCGTTCGCGCTGATCGGCATCGCCACGATCGGCCTGCCGCTGACGCCGTCGTACGCCGCGATCGGCGCGCTCGCGCCGGTGCTGGTGGTCGGCTTCCGCCTGCTGCAGGGCTTCGCGCTCGGCGGCGAGGTCGGGCCGAGCACCGCCTTCATGATGGAGGCGGCGCCGCCGGCGCGGCGCGGCCTGTACATCTCGCTGCAGGCGATGAGCGCCGACGCCGCGGTGCTGCTCGCGGGGCTGGTGGGCGCGGGCCTCGCGCACGTGCTCGCGCCCGAGGCGCTGGACCGCTGGGGCTGGCGCGTCGCCCTGCTGCTGGGTGGCGCGATCGTGCCTTTCGGCCTGTGGCTGCGCCGCAGCCTGCATGAGACGCTGGACCGCGACGCGCACCGCCACGCCGCGGCGCAACCGCAGGAGCGCCGCCGTTTCCGCCGGGTGATGCTGCTCGGCCTCGCCATGCTCGCCGCGGCCACCACCACCAACTACATCCTCGACTACATGACGACCTATGCGGGGTCCACGCTCGGCATGCCGGCGCGGGTCGCGCTGGGCGCGACCGCGGTGGTCGGGATGTGCGGCGTGGCCTGCGACCCGCTCAGCGGCTGGCTGTCCGACCGCTACGGCCGCAAGCCGGTGATGATGGTGCCGTGGACCCTGCTGCTGCTCGCGATCTTCCCGAGCTTCTGGCTGCTCGCGCACCTGCGCACCAGCGCCGCGCTGTATGGCGCCTGCGCGGTGCTGGGGATCGCCTCGACGCTGTCCAGCGCCACCGTGCTGGTGGCGATCACCGAATCGCTGCCGCACCGCATGCGCTCGGCCGGCCTCTCGCTGACCTATGCCATCGCGATCTCGCTGTTCGGCGGCTCGACCCAGTTCGTCGTCCACTGGCTGACCCGCCTCACCGGCAGCCCGCTCGCGCCGGCCTGGTACATGATCGGCGGCGTCGCACTCGGCCTGGGCGCGATCCTGCTGATGCCGGAAACGGCGCCGGTGCGCATGCATGCCAAGTCCGGACTGCCTGCGGCGGATTGCGCGAGCGCGGCCTGACCGGTGCCAGCCAGCGGAGCGTGGAAGATGGTGGGCCGTGTTGGAATCGAACCAACGACCAGCGGATTAAAAGTCCGATGCTCTACCGACTGAGCTAACGGCCCACGGGCCCGCGCGGCTTGCGCGCGGGGGGCGGATTCTAGCATCGGGGTCGCGGGGGCCGCCGGCGCGGCCGACGGGCAACGGCCACCGCGTCCCCGCGCAGCGGAACGATCCGTCGGCCGACGGCGTCCTTGATCGATCCTTCACGCGCGCCGCTCCGCTTCGCGCCTCCTTCGCCCGCCGCTGGCGAGGATGTCGGGCCTTGGATCCGGTGCTCCGCCATGTACCGCCTCGGCAACATCCACCTGCGCCTGGAGCACGTGGCGATGGTGTTTCCCGTGCATCCGCTGCTGGGGCACGACGGAGTGCACGGGTTCGACGTGATGGTCGGCGGCTACGTGCACACCGCGAAGTTCCTCGACGCCGAGTCCGCGCGGCGCGCGCACGCGGCGCTGCTGGCGGCGCTCGAGCCGGCGGTGGTGGTGCGGGAAGCCCCTCCCGTGGCCGCGCCGGAACCGCCGGCGAAGAAGCGCGCGGCAACCGCCGCCAGGTCCGCGGCGAAACGGCGGCCCGGCAAGGCGGAGGCGCCACGCTCGCGGCATTGAGGCGGCCGCGACGCAGCCTCAGGCCGCCGCCAGCGCCTCCAGCAGCGGCTGCCCGTAGCGCTCGAGCTTGCGGTCGCCCACGCCGTGGATGCCGGCCAGCGCGGCCAGGTCGCGCGGTTGCGCCAGCGCGATCGCGCGCAGCGTGCTGTCGTGGAAGATCACGTAGGCCGGCACGTTCTGCGCGCGCGCCGCCTCCGCGCGCCAGGCGCGCAGGGCGTCGAAGCGGGCGAGCGCGTCGGCGGGCAGGTCCGGCGGCGCCGCGCCCGTGCCGCCGCCGTCCCGCTCGCGACGCGCCTTGCGGCCGGGCGGATCGGCGCGCAGCGACAGGCTGCGTTCGCCCTTCAGCACGGCGGCGCTGTCGGCGGTCAGGCGCAACGCGCCGTGGCCCTCGACATCGGCTTCCAGCAGGCCCATCGCGACCAGCTGGCGGAACACGCTGCGCCACTGCTTCGCGTCGAGCTCGGTGCCGATCCCGTAGGTGCTCAGCTGGTCGTGGCCGAACTGGCGGACCTTCGCGGTATCGGCGCCGCGCAGCACGTCGACCAGGTGGGCCGCGCCGAAGCGCTGGCCGGTGCGGTACACGCAGGACAGCGCCTTGCGCGCGGCCTCGGTGCCGTCCCAGCTGCGCGGCGGCGCCAGGCAGTTGTCGCAGTGGCCGCAGCCGCCGGGATGCGCCTCGCCGAAGTAGGCCAGCAGCGTCTGCCGGCGGCAGCCGGTCGATTCGCAATAGCCGATCAGCGCGTCCAGCTTGCGCCGTTCCAGCCGTTTGCGTTCCTCGCCGGCGTCGCCTTCCTCGATCATGCGGCCGAGCAGCACCGCGTCGCCCAGGCCGTAGGCCAGCCATGCCTCGGCGGGTTCGCCGTCGCGGCCGGCGCGTCCGGTTTCCTGGTAATAGCCTTCCATCGACTTCGGCAGGTCGGTGTGCGCGACGAAGCGCACATCCGGCTTGTCGATGCCCATGCCGAACGCGATCGTGGCGACCATGACGATGCCGTCCTCGCGCAGGAAGCGGCGCTGGTGCGCGGCGCGCAGCTCGGCGTCGAGCCCGGCGTGGTAGGGCAGGGCGGCGATGCCGTGCCCGGCGAGGAACTCGGCGGTCGATTCGACCTTGCGCCGTGACAGGCAGTAGACGATGCCGCTCTCGCCGCGGTGGCCGGCGAGGAAGTCGAGCAGCTGCCGCCGGCTGTCCTGCTTGGCGACGACGGCGTAGCGGATGTTGGGCCGATCGAAGGAACTGACGAACTGGCGCGCCTCGCGCAGGGCGAGTCGCTCGACGATCTCGCCGCGGGTCGGCGCGTCGGCGGTCGCGGTGAGGGCGATGCGCGGCACGCCGGGCCAGCGCTCGTGCAACAGGGTGAGTTCGCGGTATTCGGGGCGGAAGTCGTGGCCCCATTGCGACACGCAGTGCGCCTCGTCGATCGCGAACAGGGCGATCCGGCTGCGCTCCAGCAGCGACAGGAAGCGCGCGGTGAGCCGGCGCTCGGGCGCCACTTAGAGCAGGTCGAGCGTGCCGTCGAGCAGGCGGCGCTCGACCTCGTCCGCGTCCCGCGCCGACAGGGTCGAATTCAGGAACGCCGCCTGCACGCCGAGCTGGCGCAGCGCCTCGACCTGGTCCTGCATCAGGGCGATCAGGGGCGAGACCACGATCGCGGTGCCGTCGCGCAGCAGCGCGGGGAGCTGGTAGCACAGCGACTTGCCGCCGCCGGTGGGCATCAGCACCAGCGCGTCGCCGCCGGCGGCCACGTGCTGGACGATCGCCGCCTGCTCGCCGCGGAACGCGTCGTAACCGAAGACGTGGCGGAGGGTGTCGAGGGCGGCGCCGGGCATGCCGCTAGGGTAGCAACCGCGTCAAGCGCCGCCGTGGGAAATCGCCGTGCGCGCGGGTGGGGAAATCCGCATGCCGGCGGCCCGCATGAAGCCTTCAGGGAGCCGCCGGCCGTGCCGCGCCGGCCAGCCAGCCGGCTCGGTACGCCCTCACTGCAGCAGCGAGCGCAGCATCCAGGCGTACTTCTCGTGCGTCTGCAAACGTTGGGTCAGCAGGTCGACGGACGGGTCGTCGCCGGCGTCGTCGGCGACCTGGAGCACCTTGCGCGCGGTGCGGCACAACGCCTCGTTGCCGACCGTGAGCTGGCGGACCATGGCGCGCCAGTCGGTGGTGTCGGCCAGCGGCTCCTCGCCGATCGACGTCAGCCGGGCGAATTCGCCATAGGACCCCGGCGCGTTGAATCCCAGCGCGCGGATGCGCTCGGCGATCCCATCCAGCGCCGTCCACTGCTCGTTGTACTGGAGCTCGAACATCGTGTGCAGGGTGTTGAACATCGGCCCGGTGACGTTCCAGTGGAAGTTGTGCGTCTTCAGGTACAGCGTGTAGGCGTCGGCGAGCACGCGCGACAGCCCCTCGGCGACCTTGCGGCGCTGCGCGTCGGACAGGCCGATGTCGATGGCGGGCGCGGCCGCCGGGGCGGGGCGGGTTGCCGGTTTCGCGGACTGCCTGGCCATGTGCATGCTCCTCGCGGGTGTTGCGGCGACAATAGGCGGCCGCGCCGATGCAGGGGAATCGATTGTTGCTGGCGCAGCGGTAGCCACATCCTATGACCGACCCCGCCACGACCGCGTTGACGCAGGCATGGCGCGCCATCGACGGCGCGCGCTCGCGCGACCGTGGCC
>JBQCFN010000095.1:0-2567 GCA_051959035.1 Lysobacteraceae bacterium
CCGTCGCCCTGCAGGACGGCGACATGAGCGGCCTGCTGATCGACCTCGCGGTGATCCGCGACGCCGCGCCCGGCCGCACCCTGCACTACCGCTTCGTCGACGACGGCCGCACCCGCGACCACCTCTGGCAGGTCGCGCCGCGCACCGAGAACGTCAGCGTCGGCGACCTCAGCTACGACGCCCTGCGCGCCGACCGCATCGAGGACGGCGGCGACGAGACCATCCTCTGGGTCGCCGCCGGCGTGCCCACCCCCATCCGCATCCTGCAACGCGAGGACGGCGCCGACAGCACCGACCTGCGCCTCGTCGAATACAAGGGAGCCAGCCAATGAACCAGCCCTTCCGCGCCCGCGCCATCGCCGCCGTCGCCCTGGCCCTCGCCAGCCTGCCCGCGCTCGCCGCGCTCAAGCCCTTCAGCGCCGACTACACCGCCAGCTACATGGGCCTGCAGGGCAATGCCCGCATGACCCTCGCCCAGGCCGGCGGCGACCGCTGGAACTACAGCCTGCAGATCCAGGCCCCGGTCGCCCAGCTCAGCCAGAGCACCACCTTCGACGAGCACGATGGCCAGTGGCGCCCCGTGTCCGGCCACGACCAGTCGAGCGTGCTGATCAAGAAGAGCGACAAGCAGGCGCGCTACAACTGGTCCAGCGGCCAGGCCACCTGGAGCGGCGACGTCAAGGACGACCGCCGCGGCCCCGTCGCCCTGCACCCGGGCGACCTCGACGCCATGCTGCTCAACCTCGCCATCGTCCGCGACGTGCACGCCGGCCAGAAGGACCTCAGCTACCGCATGGTCGACGACGGCCGCGGCAAGCCGATGAGCTACCACGTCGCCGGCAAGGACACCGTCACCATCGGCGGCAAGCAGCGCCCCGCCATCCGTGTCGAAGGCATCGACGGCGAACGCCAGACCGTCCTGTGGGTGGTCGACGACCTCCCCGTCCCCGCCCGCATCCTCCGCCGCCACAACGGCAAGGACGAGATGGACCTGAAGTTGCGCGCGGTGCGCTGACCGCCACGCAGCCTTGTAGGAGCGGCTTACAGCCGCGAGCTCTGCCTTGCCTCCACGCCAGCCCCCCGCCCCGCGGGCCGCACGTGCAGGAGCGGCCTAAGCCGCGACCGGCGCGCGGCGGCGCCGCCGGCAGGTCGCGGCTGATGCCGCGCCTACAACCGCAGGAGCTCGCGGCGGTAAGCCGCTCCTGCAAACGCGTGGGGTTGCGCAGGTCGCCCGCTCAGAACCGCGGCGCGCAATGCCACCGCCACGCGGTCTCGAGGATCTGCTCCAGCCGCGCATACGCCGGCACCCACCCCAGCACCTCGCGCGCCTTGGCGCTGGATGCCACCAGCACCGCCGGATCGCCCGGCCGCCGCGGCGCCACCGACCACGGCACCGGCCGCCCGCTCACCTGCCCGGCCATCGCGATCACCTCGCGCACCGAGAACCCCTGCCCGTTGCCGAGGTTGAACGCGTGCGCACCGGGCTGCGCGTCCATGTAGCCCAGCGCCAGCTCGTGCGCCTGCGCCAGGTCATCCACGTGGATGTAGTCGCGCACGCAGGTGCCGTCGGGGGTGGGATAGTCGTCGCCGAACACCGACAGCGCCGGCCCCTGGCCGAGCGCCGCGCGCAGCGCGTTCGGGATCAGGTGCGTTTCCGGCACATGCGCCTCGCCGATCTCCCCGTCCGGGCTGGCGCCGGCCGCATTGAAGTAGCGCAGCGCCACCGAGCGCAGCCCGTAGGCGTGCGCCGCATCCTCGAGGATGCGCTCGACCATGCGCTTGCTCGCGCCGTAGGGATTGATCGCCGCCTTGGGGTGCCGCTCGTCGATCAGCGGCGCCACCGGATGGCCAAACACCGCGGCGGTGGACGAGAACACCAGCCGCTCCACCCCGTGCCGGCGCATCGCCTCCAGCAGGTGGAGCGTGCCGCACACGTTGTTGGCGTAGTAGGCGTAGGGCTGCGTCATCGACTCGCCGACCAGCGAGCGCGCGCAGAAGTGCATCACCGCATCAAACCGCCGCCCGCGAACACCCGCTCCAGCGACGCCGGATCCAGCAGGTCGCCCTCGACCAGCTCGCCCCACTGCACCGCCGCGCGATGCCCGGTCGACAAATTGTCCAACACCGTCACCCGCATCCCGTGCTGCGCCAGCCAGCGCGCCATGTGGCTGCCGACGTACCCCGCACCACCGCACACCAGCACGTGCCGTCCACTCATTCGCCGACGTCCCCTCCTGCGGCCGCGCCCATCCGCGACAACCGCGCCATGCCCCATCCTGCCAGCACGCCAGCCCCATTCGCGACCGCATCCCGCCATTCCGGCCGCGCATAGCCACCGACCCGCCATTGCGCGACTTCCAGCGCCACGCCCAGCAGCAGCAAGCCGGCGCCGCCACGCCCGCCCAGCCCCAGCCAGCGCGCGCCGCCCCAGGCCAGGCCCGCGAACACCAGCACGTGCAGCAGCACGTCCCAGCCGGGCGCCTTCCCCGCGCCCGGATGCCACGGCAGGCAATACAGCACCGAGAACAGCGCGAGCGCAACGACCGCGAGCCACATCCGATGCCGCG
>JBQCFN010000096.1:0-3295 GCA_051959035.1 Lysobacteraceae bacterium
ACGCGGCGCCGCTGTGCGGCGTGGTGGCCGCGATGGTGTCGGTCAGCGACCTCGCCGACCGACCGCCGCGCGCGCTCGCCGACGGCGAGATCCTGTCGCTCGGCCGCCATGGCGTGCGCTGGTTCGACACGCCGCACCTGCCGCACGGCTGGGAAAGCGGCCTGCTGATGGACCAGGCCACCGGCACGCTGTTCTGCGGCGACCTGTTCACCCAGCCCGGCAAGGGCGAGGTCGCGCTGACCGGGGACGACATCCTCGGGCCCAGCGAAGCCTTCCGCGCGCGGATGGACTACTACGCGCATGCGCCCGGCACGGACGCCCTGCTCGAGACCCTCGCCCAGGCCCGGCCGCGCACCCTCGCCTGCATGCACGGCAGTTGCTGGGAGGGCGACGGCAGCGCCCTGCTGCGCGGACTGGCGGCGTCGGTGCGGCAATAACCGCTGCGCCATGGATGATCCACACGACCTGCAGCGCTTCGTGGATGCGCAGGCGCCCATCCATGCCACCGTCATCGACGAACTGCGCGCCGGCCGCAAGGCCAGCCACTGGATGTGGTTCGTGTTCCCGCAGCTGCGCGGCCTCGGCCACAGCGCGACCGCGCAGCACTACGGCCTCGCCTCGCTCGACGAAGCCCGCGCGTACCTCGCCCACCCGCTGCTCGGCCCGCGCCTGCGCGAATGCACCGGGCTGGTGCTGCGCATCGAAGGCCGTTCCGCGCACGCGATCTTCGGCTCCCCCGACGACCTCAAGTTCCGCTCGTGCATGACGCTGTTCGGCATGGTCGCCCCCGCCGAAAACGTCTTCACCCAGGCGCTGGACCGGTATTTCGGCGGCGAGCCCGACCCGCGCACCATCGCCCTGCTCACCCGGCCCCCGTAGGAGCGGCTTGCAGCCGCGCGCTCCGGCACCCGCTTGTCCAGGCCCGCCCACGCTGCCTGCCCGGTCCCGCGGCCGCGTCGCAGTAAGCTGAACCACCCGCCCGCAGTTTCGCCCCATGTCCGACACCCCCGACCTCCCCCTGCTCACCGCTGCCGAAGCCCGCGTGCTCGGCTGCCTGATCGAAAAGGAGGCGACCACCCCGGATGCCTATCCGTTGACGGTCAACGCCGCGCAGGTCGCCGCCAACCAGAAGACCGCGCGCGAGCCGGTGATGGCGCTGGACCCGGGCGAGGTGCACCACGCCCTGCGCCGGCTCGACGCGCTGAAGCTCGCCAGGCAGACGTTCTCCTCGCGCGCCGAACGCTACGAACACCGCGCCGGCGCGTTCTTCAGCCTGACCCAGCAGCAGGTCGCGCTGCTCGGCCTGCTGCTGTTGCGCGGCCCGCAGACCGTCGGCGAACTGTCTGCCCGCAGCGACCGCATGGCGAAGTTCGCCGACCCCGACGACGTGCGCCACCACCTCGAGCGGCTGGCGCAACGCCAGCCGGCGCTGGTGGTGCAGCTGCCGCGCGGGCCCGGGCAGCGCGAGGACCGCTATGCGCACCTGCTGGGCGGGCCGGTGGACGTGGCATCGCTGCCGGAACGGCCGGCCGAGCGCAACGAACCTGCGCCGTCCGGTCTGGAAGCGCGCGTCGCCGCGCTGGAAAGCGAGCTGGCGGCGCTGCGGGCGGAAATCGCAGCGCTGCGCCGATAGGGACGCGACCCGCAGCCGGCTCGCGCCAGGCAACGTCCCCTGCGGGAGCGGCGCAAGCCGCACGCCCATCAGGCGGAGGAACCGCTAAGCCGCGCCGTCACCTCCGCCCATCCGCACCACCGGGCGCAAGGCCACGGTGCGCGAGGCATCCATCAGCTGCACTTCCCCGTCCTGGATCATCGCGGTCAGCCGCATGCCGCGGTCGAACAGCCGCGCGATCGCGGCGACGTCGGCCGCGGCGATGTCGACGACCGTGAGGTTCCTCAGCCGCGCCAGCGTCGCCGCGTTCCGGCTCCACCACGCATCCGCCGCCTGCCCGCCGTAGGTCACCACGACCACCTCCCGCGCGCGCCCGCTCGCCTTGCGCAGCCGCGACTCCTCCGGCTGCCCGACCTCAATCCACTGCTCGATCGCGCCGGTGTAATCGCGCCGCCACAGCGCCGGCTCGTCCTCGTCGCTGAGCCCGCGGCCGAACTCCAGCCGCGCGTCCGCGTGCAGCGCGAACGCCAGCAACCGCACCATCAGCCGCTCCTCCGTCTCCGACGGATGCTGCGCCAGCGTGAGGTGGTGCGTCGCGTAGTAATGCCGGTCCAGGTCGCTGACCTGGAGCTCGGCCTTGATGACGGTGGCCTTGGATGCCATGGGAGTCCTGGCTGTCGAGGCCGGTCGGGGGGGTGCGCCATTCTAGGCGCTCGCGCCATTGATCCCGATCGCAGCCGAGTCGAGCTTGGCTAGGCGCCAGTCTTACGGCCAGCAGGCCGTGTTTGCAGCGCCCTGCCGTTGTACCCTGGGGATAGGGGGAAGGTGATGGCGTTCTGGTGGGTGAACCACAAGCAGACGCGCGACCACGAGGTCCGTGGCGGCTATCTGTGGTCGCCTGTTCGCAACGCGAACGGTAGCTTCAACCAGACCTACGAGAACATGAAGCTCGTCCGTCCGGGCGACATTGTCTTCTCGTATGCCAATGGTCGCATTGGCGCGATTGGCCAAGTGACCGAGGCGGCCTCTGCCAGCCCCAAGCCAACTGAGTTCGGCGCGGTCGGCGACTACTGGTCGAACGAGGGCTGGTTGGTGGGTGTGTACTTCACGCCAGCGCCGAGGCCGCTACATCCCAAGGCGCATATCGAAGCCATTGCGCCCATGCTCCCGGCGAAATACTCGCCCATCCAGCGCAGTGGCGACGGCAACCAGGGCTGTTACCTGGCGGGCATATCGGATGCGCTCGGATTGCTGCTGCTTGCCCTGCTGGGCGTGGAAGCCGCGCCGGCTATGGCCAAAGCGGCTTTTGTGCAGGACGCGGAATACGACGCCGAGGTCCTCGATGACATCCATCAAGTGGAAGCCGACACGACAATTCCAAAGACACAGCGCCTGCAACTAGCTAAGGCGCGCGTCGGCCAGGGCTTGTTCCGTAAGCGGGTAATGCTGCTTGAGCCTCATTGCCGTGTTACTGGCGTGGAAGATCCGCGCCTTCTTATTGCGAGTCACATCAAGCCCTGGCGTGACTCGTCCAATGCCGAACGCATCAATGGCTATAACGGCATCATGCTGTCGCCACACGTCGATGCATTGTTCGACGAGCAACTGATCTCGTTCGAAAACGACGGTCGTATGCTGGTCCATCCCTCCCTGCCTCACGTTGTGCTCGACCAATGGTCGATT
>JBQCFN010000097.1:0-2798 GCA_051959035.1 Lysobacteraceae bacterium
CGCCGCGCCCGACCCGCTGCTCGTCGACGGCCTGCGCATCGACGGCACGTTGCCGGTCGCCGACCTGCCGGGCTTCGCCCAAGGCGACGTGTCGGTGCAGGACGGCAGCGCGCAGCAGGTCGCCGACGCGCTGGCGCCGGCGACCGGCGCGCGCGTGCTCGACGCCTGCGCGGCGCCCGGCGGCAAGGCCGCGCACCTGCTGGAGCGCGATCCGTCGCTGCGCCTGCTCGCGCTCGACGTGGACGCGCGCCGGCTGCGCCGGGTCGGCGACACGCTCGCGCGGCTCGGCCTTGCGGCCGACCTGCGCTGCGCCGACGCGGCCGACGCGCCCGCGTGGTGGGATGGCGCGCCCTTCGACGCGATCCTGCTCGACGCCCCCTGCAGCGCGACCGGCGTCGCCCGCCGCCAGCCCGACGTGCTGCTGCACCGCCGCCCCAGCGACATCGACGCGCTGGTGGAGCTGCAGGCGCGCCTGCTGGATGCGCTGTGGCCGCTGCTGGCGCCGGGCGGCACGCTGCTGTACGCGACCTGCTCGCTGCTGCGCGCCGAGAACGACGCGCAGGTCGCCGCCTTCCTCGCGCGCACGGCGGACGCAGTGCTGGCGCCGCTGGATGCGCGCTTCGGCCTCGACACCGGCCACGGCCGCCAGCGCTTCCCGGGCGACGACGGCATGGACGGCTTCTTCTACGCGCGCCTCGCCCGGCGGTAGACCCAGCCCGTAGAGCGGCTCCTGGCCGCGAGCCTTTCCCGGACTCCGACGCGATCGCGCCCGTGGTTGCATGGGCGCGATCGGCAAGAGCTCGCGGCTGTGAGCCGCTCCTTCAGCAGCAGGCCGGCAGAAGTGGGCCGCGGCAGAAGCACGCCGGCAGAAGCAAGCCGGCAGATGCAGGCCGCGGAACCGGGCCGCTGGAAGCAGCCCGCCCGCAGGCGCGGGTCGCTCCTGCAGGCAAGCCGCTGCCGTGACGCACGAAGGCGCGTCGATCGCGCGATCATCGCCGCGGCGCGCGCTTTCGACTAAGGTTTCCCGTCCGCCGCCATCGCCGCCCGCATGCGCTTTCCCGCCCGTCCCCGCGACACCTGGCTGTTCTGGCTGGTCGCCCTGCTGGTGCTGGCCGCGGGGCTCGGGTTGCGCGATCCCTGGCCGGCCGACGAACCACGCTTCGCGCTGGTCGCCAGGCAGATGGTCGAAAGCGGCAACTGGCTGTTCCCGCATCGCGGCACCGAGCTCTACTCCGACAAGCCGCCGATGCTGATGTGGCTGCAGGCCGCGGGCTTCGAGCTGTTCCGCGACTGGCGCGTCGCCTTCCTGCTGCCGTCGCTGCTGGCATCGCTCGGCACGCTGTGGTGCGTGGTCGACCTCGGCCGCCGGCTGTGGACGCGCCGGGTGGGCCTGGTCGCCGGCTGGGCGCTGCTGTTCGCGCTGCAGTTCACCTACCAGGCGAAGAAGGCGCAGATCGATCCGCTGGTGACGTTCTGGATCACCCTGGCCAACTACGGCCTGCTGCGCTTCCTGCTCGCGTCGCGCGATGAGCCGCGGCCGGACTGGCGGATGTGGATGCTGGGCTGGTTCGCCGCCGGCCTGGGCACGATCACCAAGGGCGTCGGCGTGCTGGCGCTGGCGATGCTGCTGCCGGCGATGGTCGCGCTGCCACGCGGCTGGCGCGGCGTGCGCCTGCCGCGCGATCCGCGCCTGCTGCTCGGGCCGCTGGCCTTCGTCGTCGCGGCAGCGGCCTGGCTCGGGCCGATGCTGGCGGTCGCGCTGACCCGGCACGACCCGGCCTACGCCGCCTACGTGCACGACATCCTGTTCCACCAGACCGCCGGCCGCTACGCGAAATCCTGGGACCACCCGCAACCCGCGTGGTACCACCTCGGCGTGATGGCGGGCATGTGGATCCCGCCGCTGCTCGCGCTGCCTTGGGCGATCCCGGCGTGGGCGCGGCGCTTGCGCCGGCGCGATCCGCGCTACCTGCTGCCGATCGCGTGGTGGCTGCTGGTGGTGGCGTTCTTCTCGATCCCGCACGGCAAGCGCGACGTCTACATCATGCCGGCGCTGCCGATGGCCTGCCTGGCGCTGGCGCCGCTGCTGCCGGGCATCGTGCGCAAGCGCGGCGCGCGCGTGCTCGCCTGGCTGATGGCGCTGGCGCTGGTTGCCGCGTGCGCCGGCGGCGCGCTGGCGATGCTGTTCGGCAATCCCGCGTTCGAGGCGCGCTTCGCCGCCGAACGCGGCTTCGAGGCCGGTGCGTCGACCATCGCCTGGTTGCTGCTGGCGATGGCGGCGTGGGGCGTGGCCGGGCTGCTGTGGTTCCGCGCGCGGCCGGTGCCGGTGCTGCTCAACGCGCTGGCGGGGCTGTGGATCCTGTTCGGCGTGGTCGCCTATCCGCTGCTCAATCCCTCGAGCTCGGCGCGCGGACTGATGGAGGACGTCGGCCGCCAGATCGGCCCGCGCACCGAGCTCGGCCTGGTCGCGTGGAAGGAGCAGAACCTGCTGATGGCCGACCGTCCGGCCAAGACCTGGGGCTTCGTGCTGCCGCCGCACCGGCAGCTGGCGGCGGCGATGCCGTGGCTGCGCGCGGATCCCACGCGCCGGGTGCTGATCCTCGAAGCGGCGATGGGGCCGTGCATCGACCGCGCGCACGCGCGGTTCGCCGGCGTCGCCAACCGCCGCCGCTGGTGGCTGATCGACGCCGAGTCGCTGCGGCCGCACTGCGTACCGCCCGAGATCAAGGGCTGGCGCGGGCCGGATTTCAGCTAGCGGCGTCGCGCAGGCCGGCGAGCGCGCCGAGCGCGTCGACCGC
>JBQCFN010000098.1:0-11624 GCA_051959035.1 Lysobacteraceae bacterium
GGGCGCCGCAACGGGGCGCCGGAGAGGCTGGCGGGACATCGTGCGGCGGACGCTGGAATTCCACCAGGATCCATCGGCACGCAGGCAAGCTGCCATCCCGGGCTCCGCCGGCGCAACCCGCTCCGGACCGGTGGCAGGCAGCGGGCGATCCGCAGCGGAACGCTTGCGGCCCGCAGAGCCCGCGACCGCGACCAGCGTGGCCGCCAGCCCCGGAGCGAGGGATCAGGCCGACGGCAGCCGCTTGGGGACGAGCGCGTTCCGCGGCACGGCGTACTTCGGCAATCCGTCGCGGCCATACGGCAGCGGCGCCTCGCCCCGCACCAGCGGCTCGAGGTAGCGACGCGCCGCCTCGGTGATGCCGTAGCCGTCCTTGCGGATGAAGTTCGCCGGCATCTTCTTCTCGCGGTTGGCGATGCGCTCGAGCGCGACCGGCTCGATCGTCCACCGGTAGGGCGCATCCGACGTGCGCACGATCACCGGCATCACCCCATTCATGCCGCGCAGCGCGTACTGCACCGCCTTGCGGCCGACCGCCTGCGCCTGCCGCAGGTCGGTGAGCGAGGCGAGGTGGCGCGCGGAGCGCTGCAGGTAGTCGGGCAGGGTCCAGTGCACCTTGTGGCCGAGCGCATCCTTGACCCGGCCCGCGAGGTGCGCGGCGACGCCACCGAGCTGGGTGTGGCCGAACGCGTCGTGGCCGGCGCCCGCATCGGCGACGAAGCCGCCTTCCGCGTCGCGGATGCCTTCGCTGGCGACCACCACGCAATGGCCGATGCGTTCGACGGTCGCTTGTACCTTCGCCAGGAAGTCCGCCTCGTCGAACGGCCGTTCGGGGAACAGGATCAGGTGCGGCGCCTCGTCCGGCCCGTGGCCGGCGAGCCCGGCGGCGGCGGCCAGCCAGCCGGCGTGCCGGCCCATCGCCTCGTACACGAACACCTTGGTCGAGGTGTCGGCCATCGCCGCGACGTCGAGCGCGCATTCGCGCACCGACACCGCGGTGTACTTCGCCGCCGAACCGAAGCCCGGGCAGCAGTCGGTGACCGCGAGATCGTTGTCGACCGTCTTCGGCACGCCGACGCAGGTGAGCGGGTAGCCGGACTCTCCGGCGAGGCGCGAGATCTTCAGCGCGGTGTCGGCCGAGTCGTTGCCGCCGTTGTAGAGGAACCAGCGCACGTCGTGGGCGCGGAACACCGCGAGCAGGCGCTGGTACTTGGCCCGGTCCTCCTCCAGCGACTTCAGCTTGACCCGGCACGAGCCGAACGCGCCCCCCGGGGTGTGCGCGATCGCGCGCAGCGTCGCCCGCGATTCCTGCGAGGTGTCGACGAGCTCCTCGCGCAGCACGCCGAGGATGCCGTTGCGCCCCGCCAGCACCTTCACGCCGCGCGCACGCGCGGCCTGGACCACGGCGGCGGCGGTGGCGTTGATGACGGCGGTGACGCCGCCGGATTGCGCGTACAGCAGGGTTCCGGTGGGCATGCGCGGACGGCTCCACGGGGCGGATGCGGTAAGCTGGCCCGCCGCCAGCGCGCGGCGGCCCGGGCGAGTGTAGCCCCGGCCACCGGCGCCGCCCGTGAGCGCGATCGCGCGCCGGCCGGGCCCCTCTTCCGCAGCTTCCGGAGTACAGCGATGCGATTGGTTCTGTTGGGTGCGCCGGGTTCCGGCAAGGGCACGCAGGCGGCCCGCCTGAAGGAGCACCTGCAGGTGCCGCACATCTCCACCGGCGACCTGCTGCGCGCCGAGGTGGCGGCCGGCAGCCCGCTCGGCCTCGCCGCCAAGGAGGTGATGGCGCGCGGCGAGCTCGTGTCCGACGCGATCCTGCTCGGCATGCTCGAGGACCGCTTCTCGCGCCCGGACACCGCGCGTGGCTTCATCCTCGACGGCTATCCGCGCAACCTCGCCCAGGCCGACGCGCTCGGCCAGCTGCTGGCGAAGATCGGCCAGGGTTTCGATTACGCGGTGCAGCTGGAGGTGCCGACCGAGCTGCTGGTCGAGCGCATCGCCGGGCGCGCCAAGGCCGAGGGCCGCGCCGACGACACGCCCGAGTCGGTGCGCACGCGCCTGAAGGTCTACAACGACGTCACCGCGCCGGTGATCGAGTACTACCGACAGCAGGGCCAGCTGACGGTGGTCGACGGCGTGGGCACGCTGGACGAGGTGTTCAACCGCATCCTCGAGGCGATCGCGCCGGTACGCGCGGTCGGCTGAGCCTGTTTTCCGCTTCCTCCGCCTGCGGGGGAGGGTCGGCGAGGCAGCAGGTCGCGCGCCGAGCTGGCAAGCAGGCCGGCGGCCCGCCGTTTTCCGCGGGCGGGAGAGGAGGAGCGATTGCCGTGCGGGAGGCGCTCCGGTAATTAGACGGCGACCGTTCGGAGCATCGCATCTTGAAGATCCATATCCTCGGCATCGCCGGCACCTTCATGGGCGGCGTCGCGGCGCTGGCGCGCGAACTCGGCCACGTGGTCGAGGGCAGCGACCAGGCGGTGTATCCGCCGATGTCCACCCAGCTGGAAACGCTCGGCATCGCCCTGCGCCAGGGCTACCTGCCGGAACACATTGCCGCCGACTGCGACACGGTGGTGGTCGGCAACGCTCTCTCGCGCGGCAATCCGGCGGTCGAGCAGGTGCTGGACGACGGCCGCGCCTACACCTCCGGCGCGCAGTGGCTGGCCGAACAGGTGTTGCCGGGCCGCGACACGCTGGCGGTGGCCGGCACCCACGGCAAGACCACGACCACCACCATCCTCACCTTCCTGCTGGAAGCGGCCGGGCGCGCGCCGGGCTTCCTGATCGGCGGCGTCGCCGAGAACTTCGGGGTGTCGGCGCGGATCGGCACCGGCCGCGAGTTCGTGGTCGAGGCCGACGAGTACGACACCGCGTTCTTCGACAAGCGCAGCAAGTTCGTCCACTACCGGCCGCTGGTCGCGATCCTCAACAACCTCGAGTACGACCACGCCGACATCTTCCCGGACGTGGCCGCGATCCAGCGCCAGTTCCACCACCTGGTGCGGACCGTGCCGCGGCGCGGGCGGCTGATCGTCAACGGCGAGGACGCGCGCCTGGCGCAGGTGCTGGCGATGGGCTGCTGGACCCCGGTCGAGACCTTCGGCCTGGACGCGAGCCTGATCCCGGCCGCCGCGGCCGCGCCGCAGCATGGCGACCGCGCCGCCGCCGCGGTCGCCGCGCGCGCCGGCTTCGACTGGACCGCGCGCCTGCTCGCCGAGGACGGCAGCGCCTTGGTCGTGGTGCACCGGGGGCGCGAGCTCGGCGAGCTGCACTGGCCGCTGCTCGGCCGCCACAACGTGATGAACGCGCTCGCCGCGCTGGCGGCCGCGCACGCGGTCGGGGTGGACGTGGCGGCGGTGCTGCCGGCGCTCGCGGGGTTCCGCAGCGTCAAGCGCCGCCTCGAGGTGCTCGGCGCGCGCGGTGGCGTCACCGTGTACGACGACTTCGCCCACCACCCGACCGCGATCGCGACCACGCTCGCCGGCCTGCGCGCGAAGGTCGGCGCAGCGCGGATCGTGGTGGCGATGGAGCCGCGCAGCAATTCGATGCGGCTGGGGGCGCACGCGGAGGCGCTGGCGCCGTCGCTCGGCGACGCCGACGTGGTGGTGTTCCTGCACCGGCCGGAGCTCGCCTGGGACGCCGGCCGGGTGGTCGGCGCGCTGCGCGGCGAGGGCGTCACCGCCGCCGACGCCGACGCCCTGATCTCGGCGCTGCGCGAACGGGTGCGCGCGGGCGACCACGTCGTGTTCATGTCCAACGGCGGCTTCGAGGGCGCGCCGCGCCGCTTCCTCGCCACGCTGGTCGACTGATCCCGCCGGATGCGATGACAGGCGTGCCGGTCGAACCGCAGGCGCTGAAGGCCGACAGCTTCGGCCGCATCGACCTCCTGCGCGGCGCGGACGGCGCCCCCTGCGTGCGCCGCGACCTGCGCCATGTGCCGTGGTGGCTGCGCCTGCCGGCGTGGTGGCTGGCCCGGCGCGAGGCGCGCGCATTGCGCTTCCTCGCCGGCATGGCGGACGTGCCGCGGCTGCTGCGCTGGGACGGTCGCGTGCTCGACCGCAGCTACCTCGACGGCGCCGCGCTGTACCAGCGCCCGCCGCGTGGCGACGCCGCCTGGTTCCGCGCCGCGCACCGCCTGCTGCGCGAACTGCACCGGCGCGGCGTGGCCCACAACGACCTCGCCAAGGAAGCCAACTGGCTGGTGCTCGCCGACGGACGCCCGGCGCTGGTCGACTTCCAGCTCGCCGTGTGCGGCGCGCCGCGCGCGCGCTGGATGCGCCTGCTGATGCGCGAGGACCTGCGCCACCTGCTCAAGCACAAGCGCACCTACTGCGGGCAGGCGCTGACGCCGGTCGAGCGGCGGCTCCTGCAGCGGCGCTCCTGGCTGCGCGAGGCCTGGTTCGCGACCGGCAAGCCGGTATACCGCTTCGTCACCCGCCGCCTGCTGCGCTGGCAGGACAACGAGGGGCGCGGGCCCCGGCCGTAGCGCCACCGCGGCGGGGGCTGGCCCATACGCCGGCGAATGCTAGGCTGGCACGGTCTCCCGAACCCGCCCCGGCCTCCCATGTCCCTGTCCGGCAAGACCCTGTTCATCACCGGCGCCTCGCGCGGCATCGGCCGCGCGATCGCCCTGCGCGCCGCGCGCGACGGCGCCAACGTCGCGATCGCCGCCAAGTCCGCGGTACCCAACCCGAAGCTGCCCGGCACCATCCACAGCGTCGCCGCCGAGGTCGAGGCCGCCGGCGGCCGCGCGCTCGCCTTGCAGTGCGACATCCGCGAGGAGGACCAGGTGCAGGCGGCGGTGGCCGCGACCGTGGACGCGTTCGGCGGGCTCGACATCCTGGTCAACAACGCCAGCGCGATCTGGCTGCGCGGCACCCTCGACACGCCGATGAAGCGCTTCGACCTGATGCAGCAGGTCAACGCGCGCGGCAGCTTCGTGTGCGCGCAGGCCTGCCTGCCGTGGCTGCTGAAGGCGCCCAACCCGCACATCCTCACCCTCGCGCCGCCGCCGTCGCTGGACCCGAAGTGGTGGGGCCCGCACACCGGCTACACGCTGGCGAAGATGGGCATGAGCTTGGTGACGCTGGGGCTGGCCGCCGAATTCGCCGGCCAGGGCGTGGCCATCGACGCGCTGTGGCCGCGCACCATCATCGCGACCGACGCGCTCAACATGATTCCCGGCGTGCCGCTGGAGCGCTGCCGCAAGCCGGACATCGTCGCCGACGCCGCGCACGCGGTGCTGGTGCAGCCCGCCAGCGCGGGGACCGGGCGCTTCCTGATCGACGAGGACGTGCTGCGCGAGGCCGGCGTCACCGACTTTTCGCCCTACGCGGTCGATCCTGCGCAGCGCCCGCTGCCCGACCTGTTCCTCTGACGCGCGGCGGGCCCGCCGCGCGCGGCCGCCCATGCCGCCGCGGGTGTCCAACGCCAGGATCCTGCGATGAAATACCTGCACACGATGGTGCGCGTCCGCGACCTGGACGCTTCGCTGCGCTTCTACTGCGACGGCCTCGGCCTGCGCGAGGCACGGCGCATGGACAACGCGCAGGGCAGGTTCACGCTGGTGTTCCTGTCCGCGCCGGACAGCCCCGAGGCGGAGATCGAACTCACGTACAACTGGGGCTCGGACGAGGATTACGGCAGCGCCCGCAACTTCGGCCACCTGGCCTTCCGCGTCGAGGACATCTACGCGACCTGCGCGCACCTGCAGGCGATGGGCGTGACAATCCACCGTCCGCCGCGCGACGGCCACATCGCCTTCGTGCGCTCGCCGGACCTCATCTCGATCGAGCTGCTGCAGGCCGGCGCGCCGCTGCCGCCGCGGGAGCCGTGGGCGTCGATGCCGAACACCGGAAGCTGGTAGGCGGTTCCGGCTCCTGCCATCAGAAACCACGACAACCGGGCGCTGGCCGGTCGAAGCCCCCCGGGCTAAACCAACGCCTGCATCCAGTCGGCGACCAGGTCGTCGATGTGCTCAAGCCCCACCGAGATCCGCAGCAGGTTCTGCGGCGACACCGGGTTCGCGCCCTCGACCGACGCCCGGTGCTCGACCAGCGACTCGCAGCCGCCGAGCGAGGTCGCGTTGGTGAACAGCCGCAGCCGGCCCGCCGCCGCCAGCGTCGCCTCGCGCCCGCCGCGCAGCTCGACCGACAGCATGCCGCCGAAGTCGCGCATCTGCCGCGCCGCGACGTCGTGTCCCGCGTGCGTCGCCAGGCCGGGATAGTTCACCCGCTCCACCGCAGGGTGCTCCGCGAGCGCCTCCGCGAGCCGACGCGCGTTCGCGCAGTGCAGCGCCATCCGCGCCGGCAGCGAGCGGCAGCCACGCAGGGTCAGCCAGGCGCCGAACGGCGACAGCACCGCGCCGGTGACGTGGCGGCGGTGCGCCACGCGTTCGAACAGCCCGTCGCGCCGTGCGAACACCAGCGCGCCGCCGAGCACGTCGCTGTGGCCGCCTAAATATTTCGTCGTGGAATGCATCACCACGTCCGCGCCCAGCGCCAGCGGCTGCTGCAGGACCGGGGTGGCGAAGGTGTTGTCGCAGGCGAGCAGCGCGCCGCGCGCGTGCGCCAGCGCCGCCAGCGCCGCGATGTCGCTGACCTTCATGCGCGGGTTGGACGGAGTCTCCACCCACAGCAGGTCGACGTGGCCGGCGCAGGCGCGCTCGACCGCGGCGACGTCGGCCATGTCCACCGCCACCGACTCGATGCCGCGCTCGGGCAGGAATTCGCGACACAGGTAGCGCAGGCCGCTGTAGCAGTCGTCCGGCACCAGCACGCGCGCGCCGTTGGGCAGGCACTCCAGCAGGCCGGTCATCGCCGCCATCCCGGAGGCGTAGGCCAGCGCCGCCGCGCCGCCTTCCAGCGCCGCCAGCGCGGTTTCCAGCCGGTCCTGGGTCGGGTTGCCCTCGCGCTGGTATTCGTAGCCGGCGATGCGCTCGCCGGCCGGGCCGTGGCGGAACGTGGTCGACAGGTGGATCGGCGGCGCCACCGCGCCGGTTGCGGCGTCGGGTTCGGCGCCGGCGTGGACGGCGAGGGTGGCCGGATGCAGGCTTCGCTCGGTGCCCATGTCAGCCCCTGGCGATG
The DNA here is from genome assembly GCA_051959035.1 of Lysobacteraceae bacterium. Lineage (GTDB taxonomy): Bacteria > Pseudomonadota > Gammaproteobacteria > Xanthomonadales > Xanthomonadaceae > JABFWF01. The sequence goes on from JBQCFN010000098.1 coordinate 7,083, forward strand.
CGGAAGGCGTCGCGCGCCGCCTCGACCGTGCGGGCGATTTCCGCTTCGCCGTGCGCGCTGGAGACGAAGCCCGCTTCGAACGCCGACGGCGCGAGGTACACGCCGCGCTCCAGCATCGCGTGGAAGAAGCGGTTGAAGGCGGCGGTGTCGCAGGCCACCGCCTGCGCGTAGGTGTCGACCGGCGTGGCGCTGAAGAACAGGCCGAACATGCCGCCCACGCGGTTGGTGGTGAACGGCACGCCGGCGTCGCGCGCGGCCGCTTCCAGGCCGTCGCACAGCGCGTGGGTGGCGCCTTCGAGGCGCGCGTGGAAACCCGGCGCCTGCACCAGCTCCAGCATCGCCAGGCCCGCCGCCATCGCCACCGGATTGCCGCTCAGCGTGCCGGCCTGGTAGACCGGGCCGCTCGGCGCGATCTGCCGCATCAGCTCGGCGCGGCCGCCATAGGCGCCGACCGGCATGCCGCCGCCGATCACCTTGCCGAAGGTGCTCAGGTCCGGGGTCACCCCGTAGCGCGCCTGCGCGCCGCCGAGCGCGACCCGGAAGCCGGTCATGACCTCGTCGAAGATCAGCAGCGCGCCATGCTGCGTGCACAGCGCGCGCAGGTGCGCGAGATAGCCTTCGCGCGGCAGCAGGCAGTTGGCGTTGCCGACCACCGGCTCGATGATCAGGCCGGCGATGTCGCCGCCGCATTCGTCGAACAGCGCGGTCGCGGCGTCGAAGTCGTTGTAGGGCAGGGTCAGGGTGAGGTCGGCCAGCGCCTTCGGCACGCCCGGCGAGGTCGGCACGCCGAAGGTGAGCGCGCCGCTGCCGGCCTTCACCAGGAAGCTGTCGCCGTGGCCGTGGTAGCAGCCCTCGAACTTGACGATGCGCGCGCGCCCGGTGGCGCCGCGCGCGAGGCGGATCGCCGACAGGGTGGCCTCGGTGCCCGAGTTCACCATCCGCACCATCTCGCAGCTCGGCACGAGGCGGGTGATCGCCTCGGCCATGGCCACCTCGAGCGGGTTCGGCGTGCCGAACGAGAGGCCGTCGCGTGCCGTGCGGACCACCGCGTCGAGCACCTGCGGATGGTTGTGGCCGACGATCATCGGCCCCCACGAGCCGACGTAGTCGATGTAGCGGTTGCCGTCGACGTCGACCAGGTACGCGCCTTCCGCGCGCTGCACGAAGAACGGCTCCCCGCCGACCGACTTGAACGCGCGCACCGGCGAGTTGACGCCGCCCGGTATCAACGCCTGCGCGCGGGTGAACAGGGCATGCGAACGGCTCGTGTCCATCGAAGGGTTCCAGTCAGTCGAAGAGGGCGGCGCAGGCGCGCGCCGCGGCGGCGGGATCGGGCGCGGCGAACACGCCGCTGACCACCGCGACGAGGTCGGCGCCGGCCGCGACCAGCGGCGCCGCATTGTCCGGCGTGATCCCGCCGATCGCCACCCGCGGCAGGCCCAGGCGGGCGGCGTCGCGCAGCAGCTCCGGCGTCGCGCGGCGTGCGAGCGGCTTGGTCGGCGACGGGAAGAACGCACCGAAGGCGACGTAGCTCGCGCCTGCGCGCGCGGCGGCGTTGGCGCGGGCCGGGTCGTCGTAGCAGGAGCTGCCGATGATCGCGTCGCCGCCGAGCAGCGCGCGCGCGGCGGCGATGCCGCCGTCGTGTTCGCCCAGGTGCACCCCGTCGGCGTTTGCCGTCGCGGCCAGCGCGGCGTCGTCGTTGACGATGAATGCGACGCCCGCCTGCGTGCACAGCGCCCGCAGGGCGAGCGCCTCGCGCTCGCGGGAGCGGGCATCCGCGTGCTTGCTGCGATATTGCAGGCAGGCGGCATGCGGCAGCACGGACCGCAGCAGCGCCGGCGCCGGCAGCGGTTCGGGCGTCACCAGGTACAGCCCGCGACGGGGCCAGCGTGCGCTCATGGCGGTGGCGTGGGGAAAGCGGCGATTATCGCTTCCGGCGCGGCGCGCCGGGTGGGACAATGGCCTCCCGATCACCCTCCGGACCCGTTTCGACAGGCCATGAGCGAAACCGCCACCACCTACCGCACGTGGATGTGCGTCGTCTGCGGTTTCATCTACGACGAGGCCAAGGGGCTGCCCGAGGAGGGCATCGCCCCCGGCACGCGGTGGGAGGACGTCCCGGACACGTGGACCTGCCCGGACTGCGGCGTGACCAAGGACGATTTCGAGATGATGGTGGTCTGAGCCACCAACCGGGCTCAGCTCGGGCGCATCGCCGAGGTGCTCAGCTCGACCAGCCGCTCGCGCAGGGGGCCGGCGTCGGGCGCGTCCGGGTAGCGCTGCAGGTAGCGGTCGAGGTCCTGCCGCGCGCCATGCCGGTAGCCGAGCTTGAGGTAGCCCAGGCCGCGGTCGCGCAGCGCCTCGGCGTTGTCCGGCGCGAGCTTGAGCAGCCGGTCGGCGCTGCGCACCGCGCGCTCCCAGTCCTCGCGCTCGGCGTAGACGCCGTGCAGGTTGCGCAGCATGCGCATCAGCATGGCCCGGTGCGTGGCGGGATGGAGGATGCGGTACAGCGCCTCGTCGTCGGGCATCTCGCCGCCGAGGTGCGGCTTGGCGCGCTGCCGCAGTTCCTCCACGTCCAGCGGCCGGCCGCGGTTGAACGGGTCCATCACCAGCACGCTGTCGCCCACCGGCAGCCGCACCAGGAAATGGCCCGGGAAGGAGATCCCGTCCAGCGGCATGCCCAGCCGGCGCGCCACTTCCATCTGCACCATCGCCAGCGAGATCGGATTGCCCAGCCGCCGCTCGAACACCTGGTTGAGGTAGCTGTTGCGAGGGTCGTAGTACTCGGTCTGGTTGCCGGCGAAACCGACTTCCTCGAACAGGTGGCGGTTGATCGCCTGCATCTTCAGCGGCCAGGGCTCGATCGCCGCCACCTCGTCGCGCAGCTCGTCCGCATAGCGCCGCAGCAGCGCGTCGTAGGCCGCGGCCTCGAGGTCGGGATATTCGTCGCGCGCGATCAGCAGCGCCGTGCCGAGCAGCGGCAGGCTGTCGTCCTCGAGGGACGCGAGCGCATTCCAGTCGGGAAGCAGGAAGCCGGCACCGATGCCCATGCCGCAAGCCTGCGCCGCGCTGCCACGCGGCGCAAGCCCTGCCAGCCTCATTCAGGCTGGATGCGCTCGAGGCCGGGGGCGAAGGTGATGGCGTCGCCGTCGCGCAGGCCGAGCCGCGCCGCTTCGCCCGCGTTGAGTTCGAGCACGTAGCGCGCCGGCGCGCTGCTCGGATAGGGCGGGCACGCGTCGCCGAGGGTGCACGGTGGCACGTCGCGCTGCTGCGAGACCAGGTGGCGGGCCTCGTCGAAGTACAGGATGTCGAGCGGGATGCGGGTGTTCTTCATCCAGTACGCCAGCGGTTCCTGGCGCACGTGGATGAACAGCATGCCGCGCCCGGATGGCAGCGCGTCGCGGAACATCAGCCCGCGCTCGCGCTCGGCATCGGTGCGCGCGATCTCCACCTGGTAGCGCTGGCCGTGCAGCTCGACCCATTGCGCGTTGCCTGCGCAGCCGCCGAGCAGCAGGGCGGCGGCGACCACGAGCGTCTTCATGGAGGGCATGGCGAGGCTTCCGGGAAAATGGCGACGTTGCTGGGCCGCGCAGCCCCCCGTCAAGGACCGGCCGCCGCGCACGGCGCGCCCCGCCGCGATGCCCGGCGGCGGCGCGCCGGACGGCGTGGAAATTTTCCGCGGAGGGGGCTTCCAAACCGCTTCGCGGATGTGCACAATGCGCGCCCCGCCGAGGTGCTCGCCACCGACGCGGGGGCGGCGCGAAAAAAGATTTCACGGGTTGTTGACGGAATCGAAAAGCGCGCTAAGATATCTGGCTCACCTCGGCGGAAACGCCGGCGTGAACCGGAAGAGAAAAAAGATTTCGCAGGGTGTTGACGAATGCGAAATCGGGTGTAAGATGGTGAGCTCCCTCGGGCACTTCGGTGCGGCGGGGCGAGGCAAGGGGAAAGGCGCTGAGGCCGACCCCGACGATCTTTGACAGTGTGCGCAGGTGACTTGTGCGGGCGTCTGGCGGGTGGATACCTGTCCATCTTGCAGACGTTCGTAACAGAGCAACAAGTCAATTCAAAATGGCGAACCAGAAATGGTTCAGCCAGCGAGTGATTTAGAGCTCGGGACGACGACTGCACTCGAAGCATTAGGCGAGGCCTTCGGGCCGGACCGAAAAACTTAAGTGAAGAGTTTGATCCTGGCTCAGAGTGAACGCTGGCGGCAGGCCTAACACATGCAAGTCGAACGGCAGCGGGTCCTTCGGGATGCCGGCGAGTGGCGGACGGGTGAGGAATACATCGGAATCTGCCCAGTCGTGGGGGATAACGTAGGGAAACTTACGCTAATACCGCATACGACCTTCGGGTGAAAGCGGGGGATCGCAAGACCTCGCGCGATTGGATGAGCCGATGTCGGATTAGCTAGTTGGCGGGGTAAAGGCCCACCAAGGCGACGATCCGTAGCTGGTCTGAGAGGATGATCAGCCACACTGGAACTGAGACACGGTCCAGACTCCTACGGGAGGCAGCAGTGGGGAATATTGGACAATG
>JBQCFN010000099.1:0-9682 GCA_051959035.1 Lysobacteraceae bacterium
GAACTCGGGCACGAACGGCCGCTCGCCGATCGCGCGGCGCAGGCGGTCGACGCGTTCCCAGGCGTTGCCGAGCGGGCAGTGCAGCAGCAGAACGAATTCCTGCCCGCCGATGCGCACGATCCGCTCGCGCGGCGCGAGCGTCTCGCCGATCAGGGACGCGATCTGGCGGATCGCGCGGTCGCCGTCGCGATGGCCGACCTCGTCGTTGACGTGGCGGAAGCGGTCGAGGTCCAGCAGCGCGAGGGTGAGCGAGCCGCCTTCGCCGCGCACCTCCTCGAAGATCGCCGGCATGCGCTGCAGCAGCCACATCCGGTTGGGCAGGCCGGTGAGGCCATCGCGCCCGGACAGTTCGATCAGCCGCTGGATGCGCTGGACGAGCGCGATGGTCAGCAGGCCCATCAGCAGGATCAGCACCAGCCGCTCGGCCTGGTTGGCCGCGGTGGCGATGCCGTAGTCGACCGACGCCAGCTGCTCGGGGCTGGAGCTGCCGAGGACGATGGCGGCGAGCGCGCCGTATTCGACCAGCGCCAGCAGCGTCACGTAGAGCGTCAGGCGACCGTCGTTGCGCAGCGCCGTCATCACGATCGAGATCAGGTAGAACGCCCACACCACCATGCTGTTGAGCCCGGCGGCGCGGTCGCCGAGCGCGAGCAGCACCAGCACGCCGGTGGTGGCCGTCACGTCCCAGGTGCCGGTGGCGAAGGGCAGCCAGCCGTGCCGGCGCGGGTTGTGCGCCAGCGCCAGCCAGACCTGGGCGACGATGTTGGTGGCCACCGCCGCGCCGAGGCCGACCAGCGTCTCGCCGATCTTCGCGCCGGCCACCGCGTTGGCCAGCGGCAGCAGCAGGATCAGCGCGGACAGGAGGGCGCGGATGCGCGCCACCAGCAGTTCGCCGCCCGCGCCCTGCACGAGCATGATCTCGTCGGGCCGCGACAGCAGCGTCCCCAGGTAGTCGCGCACCCATTGCCCCGATCCGCGCACCGCCGGCTCCTCGCCCCTCCGGTTGCGCGCAGCCTAACCGATGCCGCGCCAGGCCACCCACGCGCCGAGCGCGAGGAACACGCAGGCCGCGACGACACGCGCCGCCCGCAGCGGCAGGTGGCTGGCGAAGCGGCTGCCCAGCACCACCACCGGCACGTTCGCCAGCAGCATGCCGAGCGTGGTGCCGGCGACCACCTGCACCAGCGACGGATACTTGGCCGCCAGCAGCACGGTCGCCACCTGGGTCTTGTCGCCGATCTCGGCGACGAAGAAGGCGAGCACGGTGGCGACGAAGGCGCCGTGCGCGGGCAGTTGGGTGTGGGCATCCAGCGCGTCCGGCCGCAGCGTCCACAACGCGATGGCGATGAAGCTGCCGGCGACGATCCAGCGCATCACCTCCGGCGTCAGCCAGTGCGCGGCGAGCGCGCCGACCTCGCCGGCGATCGCATGATTGAGCAGGGTTGCGACCAGGATGCCGGCGACGATCGGCCACGGCCGGCGGAAGCGTGCGGCCAGCAGCAGCGCGAGCAGCTGGGTCTTGTCGCCGATCTCGGCGAGCGCGACGGTGCCGGCCGAGACCAGCAAAGGAGCGAAATGCACGGGGATCATCAGGACTCCGGGGCCGGGCATTCGCTGGACGCGAAGGCGGACGCCTGCGGCCCGGCCCGGGTGCGCATGCGCCTGCCTTCGGTCTTGCCCGCGGCGGCATGCGCAAGCACATGCACCGATCGCGCGCCATGGCCTGCCGGCCAAGTATGTTGACGCGCGCCCCGCGAAAGTCCGCGGTGGGCTACTCCCCGGAGGAGGGATGGACGGATTCTACCCGCCGCCGATGCGCCGCGTCAGCGGCAATCGTCCGTTCCGGCGGAAAAGGCGGACTCGATCGCGGTGTCGAATGCGGCGCGCTGCCCGCCCGACAGTGGCCGGCCGTGGAAGTCCTCGCGGTACATGCGGTCGGCCCGTGCTTCGGCCGCCTCCTGCTGCGCGGGCGGCAACGCGTCGTCGCTCCGGCCCGGCTCGCCCTTGAGCCTCTCCAGCAGCAGCCGGAAGGCCCGCGCCTGCACCGGATCGTCGGGGACCAGCCCGGCGAAGAGCGACTGGTCGCTGCTGTAGGCGACATGGAGCAGGAACACGGCTTTCGGCTCCCCCTGGCGCAAGGCCTGCATCGCCAGCGCGGGCGCTTCGCGCCGCCAGGCGTCGAACCGGGCATCGTGCAGCATGCCGTACATGGACATGGGCTCGAAGCCCTTGCCATCCACATAGCGCACGATCGCGTCGGGAATGCCCGCGTGCGCCGCCTGGCGCAGGTATTGCGGGGCGAAGGCGACCTGGGCCGGCGTGATGTCCCTGCAACGCGCCTGCGCCTCGAGCAGGCGGAGCTTCACTCCAGCGAAGAAGTTGGCCGCGGCCAGGTTGCCCTCGCGCGCGAAGGAGGTTTCCGCGTCCTTGCCGTTTTCCGTGCCCGCGGCCATCGCCTGCAGCAGTGGCAGGTCGCGGCAGCGCTGGAGGTCGACGGCGAGCCGGCATGCGGCGCGCGCATCGCCCGCATCGGCGCGCCGCCTGAGCGCATCGAAGACCTGCGTCACCGGCGCATCCGCGGGTGGCAGCGGCTCGCTGGCGGTGGCCTGTCCGGCCGGCATCCGCATCGCGGGTGTCGCCGCCTCCTGCACCTTGTGTGGCGCGCTCGCCGCGGGACGACGGGCGGCGCGGCGGGCCGGAGCCTGCGCGTACAGGCCGCGGACCAGCCAGGCTGCGGCCAGCAGCAGGCATGCTGCCGCAACGGCGTGGCGGATGCGGAAGGCGTCCATGTCGATACCCCGGTCCCGATGCGGCGTTAGGATGGCACGCTTCCAACGCCTCGGGTCCGCCATGCTCTACCGCCGCCTCGGCTCGTCCGGCCTGCAGTTGTCCGCGCTCTCGTTCGGCGCGTGGGTCACCTTCGGCAACCAGGTCGGGCGCGGCGCCGCGCGCGAACTGGTCGCCGCCGCGTGGGACCACGGCATCAACTTCTTCGACAACGCCGAGACCTACGCCGCCGGCGAGGCGGAGCGGGTGATGGGCGACGTGATCGCCGACCTGCGCCTGCCGCGCGACGGGTTCTGCGTGTCGAGCAAGGTGTTCTTCGGTGCGGAGAAGAGCCCGCGGCCGACCCAGAAGGGCTTGTCGCGCAAGCACGTGCACGACGCCTGCCACGCCGCGCTGAAGCGCCTGCGCGTGGATTACCTCGACCTGTTCTTCTGCCACCGCCCGGATCCCGACACCCCGATCGCGGAAACCGTGTGGGCGATGGACGTGCTGATCCGCCAGGGCAAGGTGCTGTACTGGGGCACGTCGGAATGGGAGCCCGGGCAGATCCGCGAGGCGCACGCGATCGCGCGCGCGCACCGCCTGCACACGCCGACGATGGAGCAGCCGCAGTACAACCTGCTGCACCGCGAGCGGGTGGAGAAGGAGTACGCGCCGCTGTACGCGGAGCTCGGGCTCGGCACGACCACGTGGTCGCCGCTCGCCTCGGGCCTGCTCACCGGCAAGTACGACGCCGGCGTGCCGGCCGATTCGCGCCTCGCGCAGGAGCAGTACGCGTGGCTGCAGCGCGGCGTGTTCGGCGATCCGGCCGAGCGCCGGCGCGAGCGTGCGCATGCCTTCGCCTCGCAGGCGCGCCAGCTCGGCGTGGCGCCCGCGCCGCTGGCGATCGCGTGGTGCCTGCGCAATCCGCACGTGTCGACGGTGATCCTCGGCGCCAGCAAGGTGCCGCAGCTGCTGCAGAACCTGGAGGCGCTGGAACTGGCCGGGCGCCTGTCGCCGGACGACTGGGAGCGGATCGAGGCGGCGACGGCGTAGGGGGCGAAAGCGCTTGCAGGCGCGCCGTGGTCGCTTGTTGCGGGGCGCGCGTGCCATTCGCGAACGGCGGCGGCCCGTGCCTGGGTCGTTGGCGCGACGCATGTGGTCCGGACCGGGCTGAAAGGGCGGCTGCAGGCCGCTCCCGCGGGCAAGGCAAAAAAGCCCGCGGCTGTGGGCCGCTCCTCCCTGGGGCGAGGAATGAAGGAGCCCGCGGGTGGCGGGCTCCCTGGGCTCAGTGCAACTCGCCGGCAGGTGGGGCGGGCGCGATGGCGGGCGGCAAGGTCGCCTGCGCCAGCAACACGCCCTCTCCCGCCGGCGTGCCCGCGTCCGATACCCGCGGGAGCGGCGGTGGTGCGGCCGGTGCGCGCGGCGCTGCTGCCGGCGGGGTCGGCGGTGCGGCGGGGGCGCGCGGCGCGGCGGCCGGCGGCGCGGGCGCGGCGGGTGGCACCGGGGGCGCGGGGAATTCGAACAGCTTCGCCTTCGGCACGGTGACGCGGGCGCTCGCGCTGCGGCGGTCGCGCAGGTATTCCACCGTCACCTGGCTGCCGGCCGGATGCGCATCGAGGGCCGCCATCGCCTCGCGCGGCGTGCGCACCGGCTTGCCGTCCACGCTGCGCAGCACGTCGCCCGCCTGCAGGCCGGCCAGCGCCTGTCCGGTGCTGAGCACCAGCACGCCGCTGTCGGTGCCGAAGTAACGGCCGAGCTGCGGATCCACGCTGGCGAGGTTGAGCCCGTTCCAGCGGAAGGCTTCGGCCAGCAGCGGCAGGCCGCAATGCGCGCCCTCGCAATGCGCATCGGGGGCGATGCGCACGATCTCGCGCCGGAGCCGCTCGTCGATTTCCGGCGGCACCGGCGGCATCGGCGGCGTCGCCGGCATCGGAGGCGCCACGCCGCGCCAGAACACCACCTGGTCCTCCCGCTGCGGCGTGGCGCCGACGGTCGAGCGGCGGCCGTCGCGCTGGTAGGTGATGCGCACCGGCGTGCGCGTGTCGAGCTTGCCGAGCAGGCGCCGCGCGTTGGCCACGCGCAGCTCGCCGTCGCTGCCGAGCACCTCGTGGCCGTCGATGGCGAGCAGGCGGTCGCCGCTGCGCAGCCCGGCTTTTTCCGCGGCGCTGCCGGGCGTCACGCCGGCGATGCGCACGCCGGCGTCGGCATCGGGCGCCAGCAGCACGCCGAGCACCGGATGCGGGGCGAAGGCCTCGAAACGGTACGGGCCGGCGTGCGCGCCGTACTGCCGCGACAGTTCCAGGTAGCGGCGGGTGGCGCGCTCCATGTCGGCGCGGGCGGCCTCCAGCTGCGCGCGGCGGGCGGCATCCGCCGGCGTCGCGTCCGGCGTCTCCGCCGCGCGGGCGAGGCCGCCGGCGAGCAGGGTGGCGAGGGTGAGGCCGAGCAGGGTGGGGCGGAGCAGCGGTCGCATGGCGTTCTCGCGAGTGGATTCGTCGAACAGGGATGCAGGAAGCGACGCGGGCGTCGCGCTAGTCCACCCGCACCAGCGCGCCGTCGTAGCGCTCGCCCTGGCTGGCCAGCCAGCGGCGGTTGGCCTCGAAGGCGGCGAGCGTGCGCAGCGCCTCGACGCGTTCCCGCCACAGGGCCTGCTGCCGCGCCGCGGCCAGGCCGGGCTGCATGAGCGCCGCGTCGATCGCGGCCACGCGCGCGTCGAGCTGCGCGGACAGGGTGGCGGCGCTGCCGCTGGCCACGCGCTCGTCGCGCGCGTAGGCGAGCAGGCCTTCGAGCTGCGCCGATTCGGCCTGCAGGCGCGCCAGCGCCGGGTCGGCCTGGGCCGACGGAGCCGTGGCCGGCAGGCGCGCGTGCTCGAACCACGAGCGCCAGGGCAGGGCGATCGCGAGCACCAGCACGGCGGCGGCCGCGAGCCAGCGCGGCCAGCGCGCGCGCGGCGGGCGCGCGTCGAGGCGGGCGGCGACGCGCCGCCAGGTGTCGGCCGGCGCGGCGTCCATCGGCAGGGCGGCGAAGGCCTCGCCCCAGTCGCGGGGCGTCATCGGCTCAGGCATGGATCGGGTCCTCCACGTGCAGCAGCGCGCGCAGGCGGCGGGTGCCGCGCGCGAGCTGGGATTTCGAGAAGCTGGCGGTGCGCTGCATCAGCGCGGCGATTTCCTCGTGCGTGTAGCCCTCGCCGTGGTACAGCCAGAGCACGCTGCGGGTGAGCGGCGGCAGCGCGGCGAGCGCGCGCTGCAGCTGCGCCGCGTCGGCGGCGGCCGCCGGTGGCGGCGCCGGATCCTCGCCGAGGCCGTCGTCGTCGACCACCAGCTCCAGCGCGAACCGTCGTCCACGGCGCAGCTGCATCAGCGCCTCGTTCACCGCGATCTGGCGCAGCCAGCCCCAGAAGGGACTGCCGCCGTCGCCACGGAACTCGCGCACCCGGGCCACCAGCTTGAGCATGGTGTCCTGCAGCGCCTCGCTGGCCTGCTCGCGGTCGCCGGTCAGGCGCAGCGCCAGGGTGAACACCGGCCGCTCGAACGTGCGGCATAGCTGCTCGAACGCCGCCCGCTCGCCGGCGCGCGCACGGGCGAGCAGGGCGTCGGGCACGTCGATGGCGAAGCCGGTCCGTGGCGCGGCGGATGGCGGCGCTTGGGGCTGGCTGGGTCCGGGCGCGGGGGGCATGTCGCAAGTCCAGATGCGTCAGCGGGCCGGACCGTCGCATACTCCCATCCAACAACGGGGAGGAATGCCATGGGACTGGGTTCGCTGCTGACCGTGATCGTGCTGGTCGCGGGCGTGATCGTGCTGTTCAAGGCCGTGCGGATGGTGCCGCAGGGCTACGAGTGGACCGTCGAGGCCTTCGGAAAGTACACCCATACGCTGACGCCCGGCCTGCACTTCCTGGTGCCGGTCTACCAGGGCATCGGCCGCAAGGTGAACATGATGGAGCAGGTGCTGGAGGTGCCCAGCCAGGACGTGATCACCAAGGACAACGCGGTGGTCAAGGTCGACGGCATCGTGTTCTTCCAGGTGCTGGACGCCGCCAAGGCAGCGTACGAGGTGGCGACCCTGGAGGTCGCGATCCTCAACCTGGTGATGACCAACATCCGCACCGCGATCGGCTCGATGGACCTGGACGAGTCGCTGTCCAAGCGCGACGAGATCAACGCCAAGGTGCTGGTCGCGGTCGACCAGGCAACCCACCCCTGGGGCATCAAGGTCAACCGCATCGAGCTCAAGGACATCGCGCCGCCGCGCGACCTGGTCGAGGCGATGGCGCGGCAGATGAAGGCCGAGCGCGAGAAGCGCGCCAACATCCTCGAGGCCGAGGGCTTCCGCCAGGCCGCGATCCTCAAGGCCGAGGGCGAAAAGCAGTCGACCATCCTGGAGGCCGAGGGCAACCGCGAGGCCGCCTTCCGCGCGGCCGAGGCGCGCGAGCGCCAGGCCGAGGCGGAGGCCAAGGCGACCCAGCTGGTGTCCGACGCGATCTCCGGCGGCAACGTGCAGGCGATCAACTACTTCGTCGCGCAGAAGTACATCGAGGCGTTCAAGGCGCTGGCGATGGCGCCGAACCAGAAGTTCGTGATGATGCCGATGGAGTCCTCGGGGATCATCGGCTCGCTGGGCGGCATCGCCGAACTGGCGAAGGAAGCGCTGGAGCGGCCGCGCGCCGCGGTGCCGGCGACGCCGCGCGCGGGAGGCTGAGATGCGCTGGGACGTGTTCGCATGGGCCGCGCTCGCCCTGGTGCTGTTCGCGCTGGAGGCGCTCGCGCCGGGCGCCTTCATGCTGTGGCTGGGCTTCGCCGCGACCGCGGTGTTCCTCGCCGTGCTGGTGCTGCCCGGCATCCCATTGCTGGCGCAGGCGGCGGCCTTCGTCGTGCTCAGCTTCGTCTCGATCCAGGTCTACCGGACCTGGTTCCGCAAGCAGCCGGTGGCCAGCGACCGGCCGGCGCTCAACCGCCGCGCCGAGCAGCTGGTCGGGCGGGTGGTGCCGCTGGAGCGCGGGATCGTCAACGGCCACGGCCGGGTGCAGATCGCCGACGCCTTCTGGGACGTCAGCGGCCCCGAGCTGCCCGCCGGCGCCGCGGTGCGCATCGTCGCCGCGCACGGCATGACGCTGGAAGTGCGCGAAGCCTGAGCGCATCGCCGGGGCGCCCGCCGGGCCGGCGGGCGCGCGGGCCACGGCGGATGGGATAATCACGGGCTACCCCACAGCCCCGACGCCCGCCATGACCCGCAAGACCATCCTCAACGACACCCACCGCGCGCTCGGCGCCAAGATGGTGGACTTCGGCGGCTGGGACATGCCGATCCACTACGGCTCGCAGATCGACGAGCACCACGTGGTGCGGCAGGACGCCGGCATGTTCGACGTCTCCCACATGACCGTGGTCGACCTCACCGGCGCGCGCGTGCGCGAGTTCCTGCGCCGGCTGGTCGCCAACTCGGTCGACAAGCTCAAGGTGCCGGGCAAGGCGCTGTACACCGCGATGCTCAACGAGCAGGGCGGAGTGGTCGACGACCTGATCGTCTATTACATGGGCGAGGAGTTCTTCCGCCTGGTGGTCAATGCCGCCACCCGCGACAAGGACCTCGCGTGGATCCAGGCGCAGGCCGCGCCCTTCGGCGTCACCGTCCGCGAGCGCCCCGAGTACGGCATGGTCGCGGTGCAGGGGCCGACCGCGCGCGACAAGGTGCTCGGCCTGCTGCGCGAGGAGGACCGCGCGCGGATCGGCAAGCTCGGCCGCTTCGCCGCCGGCGAGGCGACCACGCTCGACGGCATCCCGGTGTTCGTCGCCCGCACCGGCTACACCGGCGAGGACGGCTTCGAGGTGCTGGTGCCCGAGGCGGACACCGTCGCCTTCTGGAACGCGCTGCTGGCGGCCGGCGTGAAGCCGGCCGGGCTGGGCGCGCGCGACACCCTGCGCCTGGAAGCGGGCATGAACCTCTACGGCCAGGACATGGACGAGACGGTCACCCCGTACGAGGCCGCGCTCGGCTGGACGATCGCGCTCGACGAAGGCCGCGACTTCATCGGCCGCGGCGCGCTCGAGGCCCAGCTGGCCGCAGGCGTGCCGCGCCAGCTGGTCGGCCTGGTGATGGACGAGAAGGGCGTGCTGCGCCATGGCCAGAAGGTGTTGACCGCCAACGGCGAGGGCGAAGTCCTGTCGGGCACCTTCTCGCCGACGCTCGGCAAGGCGATCGCCTTCGCCCGCGTCCCGGCCGGCGAGCCGGGCGCCGTCCGCGTGGACATCCGCGGCCGCGAAGTGCCGGTGCGGGTGGTGAAGTTCCCGTTCGTCCGCGAGGGCAAGGCGCAGCCCGGGGTGTGAGTTGCGCGGCGCCCGGCTTCGCTACACTTACGCCACCTTCCCCACCGACCGCACTGCACGGAGCACCACGATGAGCGAGATCCCCGGCGACCTGAAGTTCCTGAAGTCCCACGAGTGGGCCCGGCTGGAAGGCGACGGCAAGGTCACCGTCGGCATCTCGGACCACGCGCAGGGCCTGCTCGGCGACCTGGTCTACGTCGAACTGCCGAACGTGGGCGACCGCGTCGAGGCCGGCAACGCGTCGGCGGTGGTGGAGTCGGTGAAGGCGGCGTCGGACGTGTACAGCCCGGTGACCGGCAAGGTCGTCGAGGTCAACACCGCGCTCACCGACAAGCCGGAAACGATCAACGAGGACGCCTACGGCGACGGCTGGATCTTCGTGGTCGAGGCGGAGGAGCCGGAGCAGTTCAACGACCTGCTCTCGCCCGACGACTACGCCGAGCTGCTGGAAGACGACGACCACTGAGGCGTCCCCGCCCAGGCAAAAAAACCGGTCCCCGCGGCCGGTTTTTTTTTGCCCGCGGCGACGCATGCAGCATGCGCCGGCGGTGTCCGCCCGATGGCCTTGCCGTCGCCGCGCGCGCGCGCGCGGC
>JBQCFN010000100.1:0-11120 GCA_051959035.1 Lysobacteraceae bacterium
CAGGGCAGCTTGCGGCTGCGAGGGGTTGGAGTCCCGGGACGGGAATCGGAAAGGCGGTCGCGACGGACGGCGCTCCCACAGCGTCGGTTCTACGGACGGGAAGAGCTCGCGGCTGCAAGCCGCTCCTACGGAAGGGCGAAGCGCGCGGCTGCAAGCCGCTCCTACGGAAGGGCGAAGGCGCGCGGCTGCAAGCCGCTCCTACGGAAGGGCGAAGGCGCGCGGCGGCAAGCCGCTCAGCGCTCGTCAGCCCGGGATGCCCGGCGCCGGCACCGCGTTGCGGTTGTCCGCCATGCGCTCGCGCAGCAGCGGCAGCAGCTCGTCGAAGGGCACGGGGCGGCCGAGCAGGAAGCCCTGCAGCTCGTCGCAGCCGCGCGCGTGCAGCCAGGCGCGCTGCTGTTCGGTCTCCACGCCCTCGGCGACGGTGCGCAGGCCGAGCAGGTGGCCGAGGCCGATGATCGAGGCGCAGATCGCCGCGTCCTCGAGGTCGTGGCCGAGGTCCTGCACGAAGGAGCGGTCGATCTTCAGCCGGTCCAGCGGCAGGCGCTTGAGGTAGGCGAGGCTGGAGTAGCCGGTGCCGAAGTCGTCGAGCGACAGGCCCACGCCGAGCTGGGCGATGCGGCGCATGGTGTCGATCGCGCGGTCGGTGCTGTCCATGATCACGCTCTCGGTCAGCTCCAGCTCGAGCGCGCCAGCCGGCAGGTTGAACTCGCGCACCACCCGCGCGACCTCCGCGTCGAGGTCGTGCGCGAACTGCACCGCCGACACGTTGACCGCGATGCGCAGGTGGCCGAGCCCGGCCTGCGCGAGCAGCGCATGGTGCCGCCCGGCCTCGTGCAGGACGCGGCGACCGAGCTCGACGATCAGCCCGCTCTCCTCGCACACGCCGATGAAGTGCGAGGGCGCCAGCAGCCCGCGCTCGGGGTGCTGCCAGCGCACCAGCGCCTCCAGCCCGAGCGGGCGGCCGTCCAGCCCCCACAGCGGCTGGAACACCAGCACGAACTCCTCGCGCTGCAACGCCTCGCGCAGCTGCGCCACCAGCTGCAGGCGCTGCGACACGGTGCCGTCGAACTCGCTGCGGTAGGCCACCGCGCGGTTCCGCCCCTGGCGCTTGGCCTGGTACATCGCGAGGTCGGCGTGGCGCAGCAGCGTCTCCGCGTCGCGGCCGTCCTCCGGATAGCGGCAGTGGCCGATGCTCGGCGTGAGCTGGTGCAGCACGCCGCCGAGCTCGACCGGCGCGGACAGCGCGGCGGCGATGCGCGCGATCGCGGCCTGCACGCCCGCCACGTCGGCGCGCTCGGACAGCACCACCACGAACTCGTCGCCGCCGAAGCGGCCCACCGTGTCCGAATCGCGCACCACGTCGCGCAGGCGCTGGGCGATCACCCGCAGCGCCATGTCGCCCGCGCTGTGGCCGAGGCTGTCGTTGATCAGCTTGAAGTCGTCCAGGTCGACGAACACCACCGCCGCCTCGCGCCCGTAGCGCTCGGCGTTGTGCACCGCCTGCTGCAGGCGGTCGTGCAGCAGCTGGCGGTTGGGCAGGCCGGTGAGGTCGTCGTGGGTGGCGCGCCAGGCGAGCTGTTCCTCCTGGCGCTGGCGCTCGGTGACGTCGGTGAGCACGCCGACGAAGTGGGTCAGCATGCCGGCCTCGTCGCGCACCGGCGCGAGCCGGAACTCGTTCCAGAACATGCTGCCGTCGCGGCGGTAGTTGCGCAGCACCGCGCGGGCGTCGCGCGCATCCACCAGCGCGTTGCGGATCGCCGCCACGCCCGGCTGGTCGGCGTCGCCGCCCTGCAGCACGCGGCAGTTGCGGCCGACGATCTCGGCGGCCCGGTAGCCGGTGATCTGCTCGAACGCGGGATTCACATACACCACCGGCTGGTCTTCGGCGCACGCGTCGGCGATCACGATGCCGTTGTCGGTGGCGTCCACCGCGCGCCGCAGCAGGCGCAGGTCGGCCTGCTCGCGGTGGCGCTGGGTGACGTCGAGCATGCCGCCGACCATGCGCACGACCTGGCCGAGCTCGTCGCGCTGGACGAAGCCGCGGTCGACCACCTCGGCCCAGCCGCCGTCGGCGCGGGCGAAGCGGTATTGCTCCTCCCACTCCTGCAGCCCGGTCTCGAAGGCGCGCGCCAGGCTGGCGACCACGCGCGCGCGGTCGTCCGGATGCACCAGCGCCTCCCAGGCCTCGAGGGTGGGCGACACCTGCTCGGGCGAGTGTCCGAACAATGCGTAGAACGATTCGCTCCACCACAGGTGGCCGCGCACCACGTCCCAGTCGTACACCGCGTCGCTGGTGGCGCGCGCGACCATGCGGAAGCGCTCCTCGCTGCGCTCCAGCCCGGTCACGTCCTGCGCCGCGACCAGCCGCGCGGGGCGGCCGTCGAATTCGATGTCGTGGTTCCAGATCGCCACCCGCAGCGTGCTGCCGTCCTTGCGCAGGTGCGTCCACACCTCGCCCTGCGGGCGCAGCGGCCCGGGCTGGCGCGCGGCGGCCTCGACCGCGGCGCGGTGCTCGGGCGGGCGGATGTCGAGCATGGTGCCCGCCAGCAGCTCCTCGCGGCCGTAGCCGTAGTGGCGCAGCATCGCGTCGTTGACCGCGAGGAAGCGCAGCGTCTCCCGGTCGAACACCCACATCGGCAGCGGGTTGTGCTCGAACAGGAACTTGTACTGCGCCTGCGCGGCGGCGAGCGTCTCGCCGGCGCGGGTGGCCTCGGTGACGTCCTGCTGGATGCCGCGCAGCACGCGCTGGCCAGGCGTGCGCTCGGCCCACTCGGCGAGCGCGCGCAGGGTGCGCACCTCGCCACCCGGACGCACGATGCGGAACTGCGCCTCGAAGGCATGCCCGTGCGGCCCGGCTTCCGCGTCCACGTCCGCGACCGCGCGCTGGACCAGCGCGCCGATGCCGGCGCGGTCGTCCGGATGCAGCCAGGCCATCGCATCCTCGACCCGCAGCCCGTCGCGCGGCGGCTGCCCGTACAGGAGGAAGGTCTCCTCCGACCATGCCAGCCGCCCGCTGTCGAGCTCCCAGCGGAACTCGCCGATGCGGCCGATCCGGCGGGTCTCGCGCAGGCGCGAGCGCGCGTCCTCGAGCGCGTCGGCGGTGCGCGCCGTGGCCCCGGCGTCGCGCTGCCGTCGCCCGTGGGCGATGCCGGCGGCGCACGCGGCCAGCGCGAGCAGGAGCGACAGCGCGCGCGCCACCGGCGCCGGCCACGCCGGCCACAGCACGGCGAGCACGCAGGCGCCCAGCGCCAGCCACGCCCAGCCGGCGCGGGTCGCCCCGCGCACGCGGGCGTGCGGCGTTGGTCTGCTCTGCGGCATGCGGTTCCCCTGGGCGGCACGCCGTCCTGGCCAGCGCCTTCGCGCCACTGTACCGAAAACCCGCGGCCTGCTCGCCGGGCGCGCGCGCAGCCGATGAACGGGTTCAGGCCGGCCGGCACGATCCAGGTCAAGGCGGCCGGCGGGCGCGGCGCTACAGTGCGGCTCTCCCCTGCCGAGACGCCGCATGATCCAGTTGCATTACTGGCCGACCCCGAACGGCCACAAGGTCACCCTGTTCCTCGAGGAAGCCGGGCTCGACTACCGCATCGTGCCGGTGGACATCGGCCGCGGCGCGCAGTTCGCGCCGGAGTTCCTCGCCCTCTCGCCCAACGGCCGCATGCCGGCGATGGTCGACACCGCGCCGGCCGACGGCGGCGCGCCGGTGTCGCTGTTCGAGTCGGGCGCGATCCTGCTCTACCTCGCCGAAAAGACCGGGCGCTTCCTGCCCGCCGACGTGCGCGGCCGCGCCATGGCGCTGTCGTGGCTGTTCTGGCAGGTCGGCGGGCTCGGGCCGATGACCGGCCAGTACGGCCACTTCCGGGTGTACGCGCCGGAACCGGTCGACTACGCGATCGACCGCTACACCCGCGAGGCGCAGCGCCTGCTCGGCGTGCTCGACCGCCACCTCGCCGGCCGCGCCTTCATCGCCGGCGACGCCTACAGCATCGCCGACATGGCCTGCTATCCGTGGATCGACCCGTACGACCGCGCGCCGCTGGACCTGTCGCCCTACGCCGAGGTGCGCCGCTGGCGCGAAGCGATCGCCGCGCGCCCGGCCACCCAGCGCGCCTATGCGCTGACCCGCCAGGTCAACCCGAAGGCCGGGCAGGCGCTGGGCGAGGAGGAAAAGCGCGTGCTGTTCGGGCAGCGCTGAGCGCCTGGCGCCTCTCCGCGCTTTCGCAGGAGCGGCCGATCGCCGCGTGCCCTTGCGCTTCGCTCGGCGGGACCGTTGGGCAGCCCACGAGCGCGCCCGTCGCATTGCCGGAGCGGCTCGAGCATCGACCGCGCAGGGTCGCGTTCGCAGGAGTGGCGTCACCCGCGACCCCCGGTCGCAGCGTGGAGCGGCGTGGGCCGCGCCCACGGCGCCCGGCCGCATGCGGAGCGCGATCGCCGGGTCACCGGCTCCCCGGCTCTGCGGGAAGACGCGCGCCGCGACTTCGCAGGCGGTCGCGGCTGACGCCGCTCCTGCAGGGAAGCGCCGCGCCGGTCATTCCTCCGGCGGATGCATCGCGTACTCGCGCGGCGGCGTCGCGCCGCGCAGCCAGCGCACGAAGTAGTCCCAGCGCCGCCGCATCATGTACGGCGCGTCCTTGCCGTAGCCGTGGCGCGCCTGCGGGAACACGACGAGGTCGAAGTCCTTGTTGGCCTTCACCAGCGCGTCGACGACCAGGAAGGTGTTCTGCGGCGGCACGTTGTCGTCCATCAGGCCGTGCGCGAGCAGCAGCTTGCCCTTGAGCTGCGAGGCCTTCGCCGCGTTGGCCTGCGCGGCGTAGTTGCTGCGGCCGTCGGCGTCGAAGGTTTCCAGGCCCTGCCACTTCTCGGCCCAGTCGTCCTCGTAGTTGCGGTTGTCGTGGTTGCCACTCTCGCTGATGCCGACCTTGAAGAAGCCGGGATAGCTGAACATCGCGTCCGCGGTCGCGTAGCCGCCGCCGGAATGGCCCCAGATGCCGACCCGGTCGAGGTCGATCCACGGGAAGCGCGCCGCCAGCTGCTTCAGGCCCGCCACCTGGTCGGGCAGCGTGTTGTCGCCGATGTCGCCGCCGAACGCGTCGTGGAAGGACTTCGAGCGCCACGGCGTGCCGAGGCCGTCGATGGCGACCACGATGAAGCCGAGCTCGGCCAGCGCCTGGTGGTCGCGGCGCGCGGCGTCGAAGGCGCGGCTGCCGACCGAGCCGGTCTGCGGGCCCGGGTAGATGTAGTCGATTACCGGGTATTTCTTCGCCGGGTCGAAGTGCGTGGGCTTGAACATCAGCCCGTACAGGTCGGTCCTGCCGTCGCGCGCCTTGACCGTGAAGCCTTCCGGCGGCTGCCAGCCGATCGCGCGCAGGCGCGTGATGTCGGCGCGCGCGACCTCGGCGACCACATGGCCGTCGGCCGCGTCGCGCAGCACCGTCACCGGCGGCGTCGCGGGCGTCGAATACGCATCGACGAAGTGCTTGCCATCCGGCGCCAGGCTGATCGCATGGTCGGCCGCTTCCGGCGTCAGCAGCACCGGCGCGCCGCCGTCGAGCGGGGCCTTGAAGAACTGCTGGTAGTACGGATCCACGCCGGGCGTGCGGCCGACGCCGCGGAACCACACCGTGCGCGCATCGGCATCCACCCGCAGCACCTCGGTGACGTTGCCTGCGCCCGTCGTCACCGCGTGCTTCAGCGTGCCGTCGAGGCCGTACAGGTACAGGTTGCCCCAGTCGTTGCGCTCGCTGAACCACAGCAGTTCCCGCGACTTCGACAGGTAGCGCCAGTTGACCGCGCCGTTGCCGGACTCGTAGTAGGTCGGCACGTGCTCGTGCAGGATGGTGCGCACCGCGCCGGTGTCGGCGTCGGCGATGCGGATCCAGACGTCCTTGTGGTCGCGCGAGACCGAGGCGAAGGCAAGCGACCTGCCGTCGTCGGCCCACTGCACGTCCTCCCAGCCGCCGTTGCAGCTGACATCGTCGCACAGGGTGGAGCGGTGCTGGTCCGGCGGCGTGTCCAGGCGCAGCACGCGGCGCGCGGGCACGTCGATGACCACGCGTTCGATCATGGTCACGTGCTCGTCGCCGACCAGCGGGTATTTCCAGGTCTCGACCTTCGGATGCCCGACGCTGGTGCCGACCAGGGTCATCGAGCCGGTGCGGCGCTGGTCCTGGCGGAAGGTCGCGATGCGGGTGGAATCCGGCGACCACGCCAGGATCGCGCGATCCGAATGGGTCCAGCCGGCGTTGTCGGTGGCGTAGCCGTAGTCGGTGCTGCCGTCGGTGGTGAGCGGGGTTTCCGCGCCGGTGGCGAGGTAGCGCAGCCACAGGTTCCAGTCGCGGATGAAGGCTTCGGCCTTGCCGTCGGGCGAACGCACGCCCGGTTCGGCGCCGGCGTGCGCGGGTTTCGGCGCCGCCACGCAGCCCGGCTTGCCGCTGGCGCCGCACAGGTAGCGGTCCTTGCCCACCCGCACCTCGTAGCCGCCGTCGGCGGCGATGCGCGCCTCGGTGATCTTCAGCTTGGTCGCATCGACCGGCTTGCCGGCGGTCTTGGCCAGCGCGTCGGCCAGCGCCTTCGCATCGACCAGCGGCGAGGTGGCGTGCGTGGTGACGTCGTAGCGCAGGAAGCGGTCGCCGCCCGCGTCGTGGTCGCGGTACCAGAAGCTGCCCGCGTCCAGCCAGGTGACGCTGCTGACCGCGTGGTCGACCAGCGGATTGGCGTTGTAGCCGACGAAGCGCTCGGCGCGGGCGTAGTCGTCGGCGGTGACCGTGCCGGTCGCGGGCGTGTCGGTGGCGGGCGTGGGCATCTGGGCGGAAGCGGCGGCGGCGAAGGCGAGCAGGGCGGCGCCGAGCAGGCGCGGGCGGAAGTCGGCCATGGACGGAGGCGTGGCGAGGGAATGGCGCATGCTAAGCGATCGCGCCCGGGGCGCCGCCGTGACCTTCGGCCCGTGCCGCGCGCCACGCGCACCCGGATGCTCGCCGCTTCCACAGGAGACCGCCGATGACCACCCGTCCCTTGCTGCTCGCGCTGTCGATCGCCGCCGCCCTCGCCGCGCCGCTGCCCGCGCCGGCCGCCCAGCCCGCCACCCGGCCCGCGTCCGCGGCGCACGCCGCGCCGGCATGGGTGGCGAAGAGCAACCAGTACGCGCAGATCCTGCTCAAGGCGCAGGGCCCGTTCCAGCCGGAACAGCTGTCCTTCCTCGGCGTGCCGGGCTACGACGACCAGGTGTTCGACTTCGGCCCCGGCTACGCCGCGCGTTACCGCGAGGCGATGCAGAAGGCCAAGGCCGAGCTCATCGCCAAATCGGCCGGCGAGACCGATCCCAACGTGCGCCAGGACATCGCGATCCTCACCAAGGCGGCGGACGACGCGATCGAGGCCAGCGCGGTGAACGAGCGCCTGGTGCGGCCGTTCGCCGACGTCGGCCAGACCGTGTTCTCCGGCCTGCAGGGCCTGCTCAGCGACCAGACCCCGGCCGACCGCCGCGCGCTCGCGCTCAAGCGCCTGCAGCGCTACGCCGGCCTCGCGCCCGGCAGCACGCCGCTGGCCACGCTCGCGCGCCAGCGCTACGAGGAGCGCAACGATCCCAAGCTGCTGCAGCCGACCCAGATCGAGGTGCAGCAGTCGCTCGACAACGAGGCGACCTACGTCCAGGGCATCCGCACCCTGTTCGCCAAGTACGGCATCGACGCCGGCAGCGCGGTCGACGCGCTGCAGAAGCAGCTCGACGAGTACGCCGCGTGGACCAAGGCGGAGGTGCTGCCGCACGCGCGCACCACCTACGCGCTGCCGCCGGAGCTGTACGCGCTGCAGCTGAAGAACGTCGGCATCGACATCGACCCGCACGCGCTGATCGAGCGCGCGCAGCTCGAGTTCATGGAAACCCGCGCGGCGATGCAGCAGATCGCGCCGCTGGTGGCGAAGGAAAAGGGCCTCCAGGCCACCGACGCGGTCGGCGTGATCCGCGCGCTGAAGGCCCACCAGCTGCCGAACGACCAGGTCGAGCCGTTCTACCGCAACACCATCCTGCCGGCGCTGGACCGCATCATCGCCACGCACCGCATCGTCAGCCTGCCGAACCGGCCCATGCAGATGCGCATCGGCAGCGACGCCGAGAACGCCGCGCAGCCGGCGCCGCACTTCCTGCCCGCGCCGCTGGTCGGCAACACCGGCCAGCAGGGCGTGTTCGTGCTGCCGCTGGGCAACCCCAACGCCAAGGGCGACGGCGCCTACGACGACTTCAACTATCCCTCGGCCGCGTGGACGCTGACCGCGCACGAAGGCCGCCCCGGCCACGAGCTGCAGTTCACCGCGATGATCGAGCGCGGCGTGTCGCTGGCGCGCACGCTGTTCGCGTTCAACTCGGTGAACGTCGAAGGCTGGGCGCTCTACGCCGAGGCCGAGACCGTGCCGTACGAGCCGCTCGACGGCCAGCTGATCGCGCTGCAGTTCCGCCTGCTGCGCGCCGCCCGCGCGATGCTCGACCCGATGCTCAACCTCGGCCTCACCGACCGCGACACCGCGCTGAAGGTGCTGACCGACGAGGTCGGCTTCTCCCCGGCGATGGCGCGCCAGGAAGTGGACCGGTACACGGTCAACGCGCCCGGCCAGGCCGGCAGCTACTTCTACGGCTACTCGCGCATCCAGCAGCTGCGCGCGGAGACCGAGCTCGCCCTCGGCGACAGGTTCGACCGCAAGGCCTTCAACGACTTCCTGCTCGACCAGGGCCTGCTGCCGCCGGACCTGCTGGCCAAGGCGGTGCGCGAGACCTTCGTGCCGGCGCAGAAGGCGAAGCGCTGACGGCCAGGCGCGCGGCGGGCTCCTCCTGTAGGAGCGGCTTATAGCCGCGAGCCTTTGCCCGCAGGGCGACCAACGCCGTGACGGAGCGGCTCGGCCGCGGGGCATGTTGCTCCTGCAAGGCACAGGAATGAGGAAAAGCTCGCGGCTGCAAGCCGCTCCTACAAGGGCGCGCGTGGTTCGCCGTCCTCAGGTTACCCGCGCCAGCATCCGCCGGTGGCCGATCAGGCGCGCCCAGCGGGTGCCGAGGTCGATCCAGCACACGTAGGCGGCTTCGCCGGCGAGGCGCAGCAGGGTGCGCGGGCGCAGGTCCAGGCGCGGTTCGGCGGCGCACAGCTCCCATTCGAAGCCGAGCTGGCGGGCGAACAGCGCGCAGCGCGCGAGGTGGTAGCGGTTGCTCAGCAGGGCGACGCGCGGGCGCGCGCCGCGCAGCAGCTCGCGGGCGTTGCGCAGGTTCTGCAGGGTGTCGCGCGATGTCGCCTCGAGGTGCAGCGGGGCGTCGCCGGCGATGCCGCGGGCGAGCAGCTCGCGGCGGGCGATCTCGGCCTCGCTCGGTTCGTTGTCGGCGCCGCCGCCGAGCAGCAGCACGTGCGCGGGCGGGGCTTCGCGCCACAGCGACACCGCGCGGTCCAGGCGCGCCTCGAAATCGCGGTCGATGCGGCCCTGCGGGGCGTGCTTGCCGAACAGCAGCAGGGTGTCGGCGCGCGCGGGCCGGGTCGGCGCGCGGCGCGCGGTGCGCACCACGTGCACGAGGTAGCCGAGGTAGACCAGGCCGGCGCTGAGCACGCACGCGGCGGCGGCGACCACGCCGGCATGCAGCACGTCGCGGTCGCCGAACAGGGACAGGCGGTGGGCGGCGCGCGTGGACATGGGGTGAAGTGTAGTGGCCGGGGCGCGGTTTCGCGCCTGCCGCTGGCTATACTCGCGTCACGGTTCGGGTTGCCAGCACGCGGCCTTCAGCCCGGGCACGGTTCGATAGGCCGGGCCGCCGTCTTCCTGCACCACCGGAGTTCCCTTGCCAACGACGTCGCCGCAGCCGATGCCGCCGCTGGCCATCCGCGCCTTCACCGCCACCACCGCCCTCGGCCGCGGCCTCGCCGCCCAAGCCGACGCGCTGCGCGCGCGGCGCGGCGGGCTGCGCCGCAACGACTTCGGCGACGCTGGCCTGGACACCTGGATCGGCCGCATCGATGGGCTCGAGGACGCGGCGCTGCCGGAGCGCTGGGCGCGCTGGGACTGCCGCAACAACCGCCTGGCGTGGCTGGCGCTGCAGCAGGACGACGTGCAGGCGGCGCTGCGCGCGGCGCTCAGCCGGCACGGCAACGACCGCGTCGCGCTGGTGGTCGGCACCTCGACCTCCAGCATCGGCGCGACCGAGGAGGCCTACGCGCGGCTCGAGGATGGCGCCTTCCCCGCCGACCTGCGCCGCCCGTTCGTGCACACCCCGCACTCGCTCGGCGGCTTCCTGCAGGAAGCCACCGGCATCGCCGGGCCGGCGGTGACGGTGGCGACCGCGTGCTCGTCGAGCGCGAAGGTGTTCGCGCAGGCGGCGCGGCTGCTGCAGGCCGGGATCGTCGACGCCGCCCTGGTCGGCGGCGTGGACACGCTGTGCGGCAGCGTGCTGTACGGCTTCAACTCGCTCGGGCTGGTGTCGTCGCGGCCGGCGCGGCCGTTCGACGTCGATCGCGACGGGCTCTCGCTCGGCGAGGCCGGCGGCTTCGCCGTGCTCGAGCGCGGCGACGACGCGCCGCTGCTGCTGCGTGGCTACGGCGAATCCAGCGACGCCCACCACATGTCCTCGCCGCATCCGGAAGGACTCGGCGCGCGGCTGGCGATGGGCGACGCGCTGGCGCGCGCCGGCATCGCCGCCGCCGACGTCGGCTACCTGAACCTGCACGGCACCGCGACGCCGGCCAACGACGCGGTCGAGGCGCGCGCGGTGGCCGCGCTGTTCCCGGACACGCTGCACGCCAGCTCCACCAAGGGCTGGACGGGGCACACGCTGGGCGCGGCCGGCATCGTCGAATCGGCCTACGCGCTGCTGGCGCTGCGCGATGGCCTGCTGCCGGGCACGCTCAACAGCACCACGCCCGACCCCGCCTGCGGCCCGCAGGTGCGCTTCGACAACGCCGAGCGCGCGGTGCGCTTCGCCATGAACAATTCCTTCGGCTTCGGCGGCAACAACTGCTCGCTGGTGTTCGGCCGCGCATGAGGCACGCCCGATGATCCCCGGCCGCAACACCCTCAACGCCACGCTGGAAGGCATCGGCTTCTGGTGCAACGGACTGCCCTCGTGGGACGCCGCGCGCGCGTTCGTGCGCGAAGGCGCG
>JBQCFN010000101.1:0-8891 GCA_051959035.1 Lysobacteraceae bacterium
GCCGCCATCCTGCGGCGGGTTGCACATGTAGCGCAGCGCCTGGCCCGAAGCGCCCTTGAAGATCTCCTCGCCGACCAGGAAGTCGTTGGTGCCCTTCCAGTAGTACTCGGTCGCCTCGCCGCCCATGTCGGAGAAGGACTCGTTGATGCCGCCCGACTGGCCGGAATAGGTCAGGTTCGAGTGCTGCTCGGTGAAGCCGTGCGAGACCTCGTGGCCGGCGACGTCGGCGCTGACCAGCGGGTAGAACGTCGAGGCGCCGTCGCCGAAGTTCATCGTCGAGCCGTCCCAGAACGCGTTCTCGTAGTTGCTCTTGTAGTGCACGCGCATGACCAGCTGGAAGTTCAGCGCGTTGTAGCCGGTGTAGGCCGGGTACATCGCGGTGATGAACTTGCCGAACGAGAAGGCGTCGTTGATCGGCGAGTAGCCGCCGTTGATGGCCTTGTAGGTGTTGCGCGGGCAGGTGTACGAGTACGCCGTCGTGCTGGAGGTGCCCCCGTTGAGGTTCACGCCCTTCACGTTGGTGTTGTTCATCGTGCAGGTGCTGCCCGACTGGGTCACGTCCATGTACGGGTAGATGCCGCCCGAACCCCACTCGTACTGGCCGGTCTTCTGGTTGCCGCCGGGGCCGGTGCCTACCAGCGCGTTGGTGAGGCCTTCCCAGTGCTTGAGCACCTTGCCGCTGTCCGCGTCGACGATCACGAACGGACGGGTCGCCTTGACGCCGGCGCTCGGGCTGTCGGCGAAGAACGACACGACGTACGCGCGGTGCGCGTGGCCATCGTCGTCGACGTAGATCATCAGGTCGGACTTCTCGTTGCGCGTCTGCATGGCCGCGAAGCGCTGGCCGAGGCCGAAGTGCTTGCCGACGTCGAGCGCCTGCGCGCGCGACAGCTTGGCGGCGCCGGCCGGGATCTCCGAGGCGAGGCCGTCGACCTTGCGGCCGAACAGGCTGCGCAGGGCGCCGTTCTTCTCGGCCACGGCGATGCTCTCGCCGAACACCGGCAGGCCGCGGAAGGTCTGCTGGTAACGGTAGTGGCGGGTGCCATCCGCATCCTGGGCGAAGCCGATCTGCTTCAGGCCCGAGAGCGCGTCCATGCCGAGCATCTCGGCGTGGCGCTGGGCCGGCTGGGCGGCCACGCCCAGGGTGCGGGTGGCGGCCTGGTACTGCTGGTTGAGCTTGGCGACCGGCTGCTGGTGCAGGTCGGAGCGGGTGGCGGCGTCGGCGCCACCGGCCAGCGCGAGCGCCAGCGGTGACAACGCGAGCAGGCAGAGCGTGCGATACGAGGACTGCAACATCTGGAACTCCTGGATGGATGGATGGGAGGTCGCGGGGCGACCCGATGCTGGTCCGCGCGGGGCCCCGAAGGGCGCCGTCCATGTCCGCGCTTGGTCTCTGGCGTGCACCCGCCCTGGCGCCTTCCCGGAATCGGGTGGTGCTGCAGGACGGGCTGGGGGATGCGGCCCGCGGGGGCGAACCGCTCGGACACGCTAAAGCGCCAAGCCGCGCACACTCAAGCTGCAGTCGCAGCATAAATGGGAGATAAATTTGCGACGCGGGTCACAAAAACGCCACGACGCCGGTCAAACAGCGGCCGTTGGCATATCGATATTCCGTAAAGGCATGACGCCACACGCCCGCGTATCCAGATCTGCCGACCGGACGGGCGCCGCTGCACAAGATGCGGGGAGTGGCGGCCGGGCCGCCGGGTCGTTCAGAGCATGCCGGTTTCGAGCCGGGCCGCCTCGGACATCATGGTCCGGTTCCACGGCGGGTCGAACACCAGCTCGACGTCCGCCTCGACCACGGTCGGGATCAGCTCGAGCTTGCTGCGCACGTCCTCGACCAGGATCTCGCCCATGCCGCAGCCGGGCGCGGTCAGGGTCATGCGCACCTCGACCAGGCGCTGGCCGGCCTGGGTGGGATGCGGCTTGACGCTGGCTTCGTACACCAGCCCGAGGTCGACCACGTTGATCGGGATTTCCGGATCGAAACAGGTCCGCAGCTGCTTCCAGACCAGCTTCTCGACGTCCTCGTGGGTCGCCCCGGCCGGCAGCGCGATCGGCTCCGGCGGTTCCTTGCCGATCGCGTCGGCGTCTTCGCCGGCGATCCGGAAGAGATTGCCTTCGACGAACACCGTCCAGCTGCCGCCCAGCGCCTGGGTGATGTAGCCGACGGTGCCGGCGGGCAGGGTCACGGCCTCGCCCTGCGGCACCAGGACGGCGGCGCAGTCGCGCTCGAAGCGCACGGGTTCGCTGCTGCGGGAGTACATGGGCGTGGGGAATTGCGCGCGACGGCGCGCGTGCCGCCATTGTACCGCCGCCTGCCGCTATGCTGTCGCGCCGACCCCGTACCGGCGCGTCGCGCCGCTGGAATGACCGACCGATCCGCCGTCCCGCCCGTCCGGGCCCACTCCTGGCTCGCCTTCGCCCTGCTGTCCGTCGGCAGCGCCGGCTTCGCCGCGGCCTGGGTCCTGCTGGCGTGGATGCGCGACCGCCAGTGCAGCTGGATGGCCGTGCTGGCCGCGCTGGACGCCGCGCTGCTGCTGCGCCTGGCCCGCATGCGCCCCGGCTGGCCGCGCGCCGCGGCGGCGGTGCTGGCGACCGCGGCGGCGATCGCTCTCGCCAACTGGGGCATCGTCGCCGCCCAGATGGGGCGGCCGATGGGGCTGCTGCCATGGCAGTCGCTGACCAGGCTCGGGCCGTCGCTGGCGTGGACGCTGGCCACCCTCGCCAACCATCCGGCCGACCTCGCCTGGCTGTGGATCGCGCTGGTGGCGGCCCTGCTCGCCGGGCGCTGACCGCCAACCCGGGCAAAGCGCCCCGCGCGCGCGCCTGCCACGCTGGCGGCGGGAGGATCCACGCATGCGCTTCGCCATCCGTCGCCCCATCGCCTGGCGCTGGGTCCTGGCCGGCGGCCTCGTGCTCGCAACGCTCGACGCCGCGTTCGCCACCGGCTACTGGCGCCTTGCCGCGGGCGTGCCGTGGACGCGGGTGTTCCAGTCGGTGGCGGCCGGCGTGCTCGGCGTCGAGGCGAGCGTGGCCGGCGGGGCCGCCACCGCCTGGCTCGGCCTCGCCCTGCACTACGCCATCGCGATGTGCTTCGTGGCCGCCTGCACGCTGGCGGCGACGCGCCGCGCCGCGCTGCTGCGGCATGCGCCCGCCTGCGGGATCGCCTACGGGCTGCTGCTCTACCTGGTGATGAACTGGGTGGTCATCCCGCTGTCGGCGATCGGCCACCTGCCCAGCTTCGGCGACCGGCCCTGGGTCGCCGGCAGCGTCGCCATGCACGCGGTGGTCGGGCTGGTGTGCGCGTACGCCGCGCGGCGCGCGCTGGCGGCGCTCAGTGGCCGCCTTCCAGTGCCTTCAGCTCGCTGACCAGCGCGCCCGCCATGTCGGCGCCGTCGCCATAGAGCATGCGGGTGTTGTCGGCGTAGAACAGCGCGTTCTCGATGCCGGCGAAACCCCGGCCCTTGCCGCGCTTGATCACCACGGTGTTCCTCGAGGCCGCCACATCGAGGATCGGCATGCCAAAGATCGGCGAGGCGGGATCGGTCTTCGCCACCGGGTTGACCACGTCGTTGGCGCCGATCACCAGCGAGACGTCGGTGTTGGGGAACTCCGGGTTGATGTCGTCCATGTCGGCGATCAGGTCGTACGGGACCCCGGCCTCGGCGAGCAGCACGTTCATGTGCCCGGGCATGCGCCCGGCGACGGGGTGGATCGCGAACTTCACCTTGACCCCGCGCGCGATCAGCCGCTGCGCCAGCTCCCAGATCTTGTGCTGCGCCTGCGCCACCGCCATGCCGTAGCCGGGCACGATCACCACGCGCTCGGCATACGCCATCATCGCCGCCACGTCGCCGGCCTCGATGGGCTTTTGCGCCCCGCTGATCTCCTGCGCCTGGCCACCGCCGCCGAAGTTGCCGAACAGCACGTTGCGCACCGGCCGGTTCATCGCCTTGGCCATCAGCCGGGTGAGCAGCAGGCCGGCCGCGCCGACCATGGTGCCGGCGATGACCAGCGCCTGGTTGCCGAGCACGTAGCCCTCGAAGGCGACGGCGAGGCCGGTCAAGGCGTTGTACAGCGAGATCACCACCGGCATGTCGGCGCCGCCGATCGGCAGGGTCATCAGCAAGCCGAAGGCGAGGGCCGCGACGAAGAAGGTGACGATCACCCAGGTCGCCAGCGCGCCGGTCGCCAGCAGGTACACGCATGCCAGCGACAGCAGCAGCACCAGCAGGTTGAACACGCGCTGCCCCGGGAACACGAAACGCCTGTCCATCCAGCCCTGCAGCTTGGCGAAGGCGATCATCGAGCCGGAAAACGAGATCGCGCCGATCAGGGCGCCGACCACGGCGAGCAGGACCGGCACGGCCGGCGGCAACCGTTCGTAGCTCTGGGTGGTCGACACCGCGAGCCCGGGGCCGAAGGAGACCAAAAAACCAGCGTGCGCCGCCAGCGAAAAGCCCAGCAGCTCGACCGCGCCGATCGCCGCCGCGGAACCGCCGCCCATGCCGTTGAACAGGGCGACCATCTGCGGCATGTCGGTGATCGCGACCTTGCGCCCCCACGCCCAAGCGATCGCCGTGCCCAGCACCAGCGCGACCACGATCAGGGCGAGGTTGTGCAGCCCCGGCAGCAGGAAGGTCGCGGCGGTGGCGAGCAGCATGCCCGCGCCCGCCCACTGGATGCCGCTGCGCGCGGTCAGCGGCGAGGCCATGCGTTGCAGGCCGAGCAGGAACAGCGTGGCGGCGATGAAGTAGCTCACCGACGCCACCAGCACGGAGCCGCCGCTCACGGCTTCGCCTCCGGCCTGCGGCTGGGCTTGAACATCTCGAGCATGCGTTCGGTGACCACGTAGCCGCCGGCGGCGTTGCCGGCGCCGAGCAGCACCGCGACGAAGCCGACCGCCTGCTCCAGCGGCGTCTCGGCGTGGCCGAGCACCACCATCGCGCCGATCAGGACGATGCCGTGGATGAAGTTGGAGCCCGACATCAGCGGCGTGTGCAGGATCACCGGCACCCGCGAGATGATCACGTGGCCGGCGATCGCCGCCAGCATGAAGACGTACAGCGCCACCAGACCGTCGCCCATCGCGCATTCCCCCGGTTGCCCGCCCCATCATAACGGCCGACTGAACACGACGGGCACGGCGTCAACCGCGGCCGCGGCCACGCGTTCCCCTTCCCGCAGGATCGGCCTGCATGGAAGGAGGCGGCATGAGGACCTGGCTCGGAATGGCGGCGGGGCTCGCCCTGCTCGCGGCCGCGGGCGGCGCGTTGGCGCAGGACCGCGGCGATCGCGTCGAACAGCGCCTGGACGCTCGCGGCGACCGCATCGCGCAACGCCTGGACCAGCGCGGCCAGCGCGTGGGCCAGCACCTCGACGCCAGGGGCGACCGCATCGACGGCCGCCTGGACCGACGCGCCGACCATGCCGCAGCCCACGGCCACGACCGCGCCGCCACCCACCTGGAGCAGCGCGGCGACCGCATCGACGGCCACCTTGGCGCCAAGGGCGACCGCGTCGCGTCGCGCATGGACGCGCGCGGCGACCGCATCGACCAGCGCCTGGACCGCAGGGGCCAGCGCGACGACCGCCGCTGGGACCGCCGGCACTGAGCCGGCGGGGCCGCGTATGCTCGAACGCGTGGACGCCGATGTCGACGAGGTGCGCGAAGACGCGATCGCCGTGGATGGGACGGCGACGACGCTCGACGCCTTCCTCGCCGGCATCGGCGGGCGCGCATACCGCTTCGCCGAGCTCGCCCTGCGCCAGCGCGAGGATGCGCTCGACGTGGTGCAGGACGCGATGGCGCGCATGCTCGCCTACCGCGCACGACCGGCCACGGAGTGGCCACCGCTGTTCTGGCGGATCCTGCGCACCCGCGTGGTCGACCTGCAACGGCGGCGCAGCTTCCGCCTGCGCTGGCTGTTGCCGGCCGAGGACGCGCAACCGGACTGGAACGAGCACGCGCCCGACCGCGACGGCCTCGACCCCTCGCGGGCGCACGACCAGCGGGAGGCATGGTCGCGGATCGCCGATGCGCTGGCCGCGCTGCCGCGGCGCCAGCGCGAGGCCTTCACCCTGCGCGTGCTGGAGGACCTGGACGTGGCCACCACCGCGCAGGTGATGGGCTGCGGCGAGGGCTCGGTGAAGACCCATCTGTCGCGCGCACGCGAGGCATTGCAGAAGCAACTGGAGGACTGGCGATGACGACCCACGACGCTTTCGACGCGCGCCTGCGCGCCGCGCATGCGGCGTCGCTCGCGCACCTCTCGCCGCGCGTGCAGGCACAGCTCGCGCAACGCCGCCGAGCCGCCCCCGCGGCGCCGGGGCCCGGACGCGCGCGCCCGGCGTTCGGCCTGGCACTCGCCACGCTGGCGGTATGCGCCGTCGCGGTCGGCGTGTTCCGGCAGGACGGGCGCGCGCCGGCGGCGGGTCCGCTCGCCGCCGCGGACGCCGTCGCCCCGGCCCCGGACAGCTTCGAGGACAACCCCGATTTCTACCTGTGGCTCGCCTCGCGCGACGCCGATTCACTCGCTGCGGAGTAACGCCATGCGCACCACCACCACCCGTCCCGCCCTCCTCGCCTTCGCGCTCGCGCTGGCCGCCGCCCCCGCGTTCGCCGCGCCGCCGGCGGCGCCTGCGACGGCGCAGGCCAACCAACCCGCGATGCCCGCCTGGGAGCAGCTCACGCCGGCCCAGCGCGACCAGCTGGTCGCACCGATGCGCGACCGCTGGAACGCCAATCCCGACGCGCGCCGCCTGCTGTGGGAGCACGCCCAGCGCTGGCAGCAGATGACGCCGGAGCAGCGCGCCAAGGCGCATGACGGCTTCCGCCGCTGGGAACACATGGCGCCGGAAAAACGCGAAGCCATGCGCGCGCTGTTCCACCGCATGCGCGACATGACGCCGGAGCAGCGCCAGGCCCTGCGCGACCAGTGGCGCTCGATGACGCCCGACCAGCGCAAGGCCTGGGTGCAGCAGAACGCGCCGAAGGGCGACTGACCGCGTGTGGGCGATCGACGATTCGATCGCCCAGTGATTGCTCGACGACTCGATCCCGGTTGAATTGACCGCCGGTTGAGCGGCGCCGCCGGGCGCGCAGCCCGCCGGCCATGCGCAACGGATGGGCGCGCTGTGCCGCGGCCCTAGTCGATGCGGCGTCGCCGGCCGGGCCTGCGACGCGGCGCGGCCGCCAGCCGGACGCCCCTGCAGTTGATCCAATGCGGCGCGCTCCCCGGCGCGACCGCTCCGCGCTGAAGGACCGCAGGCGCCGCGCGGAACGCGCGGCAGACGGGCGCCCGCGGCCTCAGCCGGCGGCCGCGACCGCCCCCGGAGGGGCCGGGAACACCGTCTTCGCCAGCAGCTCGTCGTCCCGGTCGAACGCGAGCGCGCCCTCGCGCAGCAGCAGCGCGGCGAAATTCCACAGGTTGCGCGCGTACATTTCGCTCGCATGCAGCGCACCCGCGCTGGCGAGCCCGAGCGGACCGGCGATGGTCACGCCGGCGTGCTCGACGGTCTCGCCGGGCCGGGTCAGCTCGCAGTTGCCGCCGGTTTCGGCGGCGAGGTCCACGATCACGCTGCCGGCGCGCATGCCGCCGACCATCGCCACGCCGAGGATCTTCGGCGCCGGGCGGCCGGGAACGGCCGCCGTGCACACGACGACATCGACGCCCTTGAGGTGTTCGCCCAGCCGGCGCTGCTGCTCGGCCCGCTCCTCGTCGGTGAGCGGGCGCGCGTAGCCACCCTCGCCCGCCGCGCTGACGCCGAGGTCGAGGAAGCGCGCGCCGAGCGATTCGATCTGCTCGCGCGTCTCCGGCCGCACGTCGAAGCCCTCGACCTGCGCGCCAAGCCGGCGCGCGGTGGCGATCGCCTGCAGGCCGGCCACGCCGGCGCCGACCACCAGCAGCTTCGATGGCCGGATCGTGCCGGCGGCGGTGGTCAGCATCGGGAAGAACCGCGGCGCCAGCCACGCGGCCAGCAGGACCGCCTTGTACCCGGCCATGCCCGCCTGCGAGCTGAGCACGTCCATCGCCTGCGCGCGGGTGGTGCGCGGCAGCCGCTCGAGCGGGAAAGCGAGGATGCCGCGAGCCGCCAAGGCGTCGGCGCGGGCGGGATCGGCCTGCGGCTGCAGCACGCCGACCAGCACCGCGCCACGCTTCAGGAGCGCGATGCGCTCCGGCGCGGGCGGCTGCACGCACAGCACGAGGTCGGCATCGGCCAGCGCGGCCCGTGCATCGGCGACGAGCTCGGCGCCAGCGTCGCGATACGCGGCGTCGTCCAGGTGCGCACCGAGGCCGGCGCCGGTTTCCATGCGCACGCGCGCGCCGGCGGCGACGAACTTGCGGCAGGTTTCCGGCGTCAGCGCCACGCGCCGCTCGCCCGGCGCGTCCTCGCGCGCCACTCCCACGATCACGCCCATCGCGCCCCCAGCCGTCGAACCGCCCGCATCCTAGCGAATGCGGGCCACGGTTGCTGCGGGCGGGCGCGGATCAGGCCGCGCGCGCGGCCTGGTCGAGGCGCTGGCGGACCTGCCGCATGGCCTCGTCGAAGGGCATCGGCGCCGCGTCCAGCAGCAGGTTGCCGGCCTTGGCCAGCGCGGCCAGCTGCTCGGCGGAGGCCACCAGCTTGCGCACGCCTCGGCGGTTGACCAGCAGCAGGCGCGAGGTCAGCGGGCTGATCCAGGCCACCTTCACCGAGCCTTCCTCGCCGTGTTCGTCGACCAGGCGCAGCCAGCTGCCCGGCTGCAGGGCGCGCATGCGCTCGGCGAGCGCGGGATCGAAGTCCAGGCTGGCGTGGCCACCCACCACCTGCAGCAGGCGGGTGTCCTCGCCCTCGTCGGCCAGTTGCATCGGCGGCGCGGGGCGCTGCGTGCGCTCGCGGTC
>JBQCFN010000102.1:0-2693 GCA_051959035.1 Lysobacteraceae bacterium
TCGACACCCAGCTGCTGCGCAAGCTGGAGGACGCCGGCGGCACCGTCACCGCGCGACTGCCGCAGATCGGCGTCGCCATCGTCGAGTCGTCCGACCCCGGCTACGCCGCGCGCGCGGGCAAGGTCGGCGGCGTGCGCTCGGCGGTCCTCGACTACGTGTTCCGCACCGACGAACCGGAAGCCACCCGCGCCGTCGACGCCGACTTCAGCAACCCGCCGGCCTCCGGCGACGACGACACCCGCTTCGACCTGCAGTGGGGATCGCAGGCGATCGACGTGGCCGGGGCCTGGAACCGCGGTTACCGCGGCGCGGGCGTGACGGTGGCCGTGCTCGACTCCGGCGTCTCCTGCCAGCACCCGGACATCGCCCCGAACCTGCTCGCCGATTCCGCCTCGTTCGTGCCGGGCGAAGGCGTGTGCCATCCGATCAACAACGCCTTCAACCACGGCACCCACGTCGCCGGCATCATCGCCTCGCCCGACAACGGCATCGGCACGATCGGGGTGGCGCCGGAGGCGAAGATCCTCGCGGTGAAGGTGCTGTCCGACGCCAGCGGCAGCGGCAGCTTCGCCGGCATCCTGCAGGGCATCGTCTACGCGGCCGACCACGGCGCCGACGTCATCAACATGAGCCTGGGCGTGACCGGCGGCCTGCCGGTGAACGGCAAGGACGCCAACGACGTCGCCGAGCTGGTCAACGCCACCAAGCGCGCGGTGGCCTATGCGCGCGCGCGCAACGCGCTCACCGTGGTGTCGGCGGGCAACGACGGCATGGACCTGGACCACAGCAGCGGGGTGAAGCTGTGCGACAGCGACGGCAGCTGCTTCGTCGCCAACCTCAAGGCGTTCCCGGCCGAACTGCCGAACGTGGTCACGGTGTCCGCGACCGCGCCAGTGGGCTGGGCGAAGGCGCCGACCAGCACCTTCCTCGACCACCTGGCCAGCTACTCCAACTTCGGCACCTCGGCGATCGACTTCGCCGCGCCCGGCGGCGACAGCGCGTATCCGGGCAACGAGGACTGCACCTTCGCGGGCATCACTCGCGCGTGCTGGGTGTTCGACCTGGTGTTCGCGCCGGGCGGCTACTCGGTCAGCGGCGGGCAGGTGTTCGCGTCCTACAGCTGGGCCGCCGGCACCAGCATGGCCGCGCCGCACGTCTCCGGCGTGGCCGCGCTGGTCATCGGCAAGCACGGCGGGACGATGGCGCCGGCGGAGGTGGAGCGGATCCTGCGCGCCAGCGCCGAGGACCTCGGCAAGCCCGGCAAGGACCCGGCCTACGGCAGCGGCCGCGTCAACGCCGCGCGCGCGGTCGAACTGTAGGCGCGGCTGCACGCGCGACACCCGACGGCCGCCCCGCGCGGGGCGGCCGTATCCTTTCCCGGGTTTCCGCCGGCCGCCATGCGCGCGCATGCCAGAATCGCCGCATGCCCGCGCTGCCCGACGACCTCGCCGCCCTCGCCGAACGCGCCCTGCAGCGCGTGGGCGCGGCATCGGCCGAGGCCGCAGCGCTGCTGCGCGCGCCGCAAGCGCGCGCGCGCTTCGAACGCGTCGCGCTCGCCAGCGACTTCGCCACCGCCGTGCTCGCGCGCCAGCCTGGCCTGCTGCGGCAGCTGCTGGAGGATGACGGCGTCGCGCCGGCGGCGCCCGTGCTCGACGCCGGCACCCGCGGCGAGTGGGGCGCGCTGCTGCGCCGCTACCGGCTGGCGGAGTCGACCCGGCTGGTGTGGCGCGACGTCGGCGGGACGGACGACGTGCCCGCCACGCTCGCCGGCAGCACCCGGCTGGCCGAAGACTGCCTGCGGCTCGCGCTGGCCGCGCTGGAGGGCGAGTTCGCGCAGCGCCACGGGATCGTGCGCGACGCCGACGGCGGCGCGCAGCGGCTGGTGGTGTTCGGACTGGGCAAGCTCGGCGGCGGCGAGCTGAATTTCTCCTCCGACGTCGACCTCGTCTATGCCTACGAGCACGCCGGCGAATCCGACGGCGCGCGCCCGCTGGCGGCGGAGGACTACTTCGCCCGCCTCGGCCAGCAGCTGGCCAGGCTGCTCGACGAGGTGACCGCGGAAGGCTTCTGCCATCGCGTCGACCTGCGCCTGCGGCCGTTCGGCAGCGCCGGGCGGCTGGCGCTGTCGTTCGCGGCGATGGAGCAGTACTTCCAGCGCGAGGGGCGCGACTGGGAGCGCTACGCCTGGCAGAAGGCGCGCCCGGTGGCGGGCGACCTCGCCGCCGGCGAGCGCCTGCTCGCCACCCTGCGGCCGTTCGTGTACCGGCGCTACCTCGACTACGGCGCGCTCGACGGCCTGCGCGAGATGAAGGCGGCGATCGCCGCGGAAGTCGCGCGCAAGGAACTGGCCGACGACATCAAGCGCGGCCCCGGCGGCATCCGCGAGATCGAGTTCCTGGTGCAGGCGCTGCAGCTGATCCGCGGTGGGCGCGAGCCGGCGCTGCGCGGGCGCCGCCTGCTGCCGGCGCTGCAGGCGCTGGTCGCCGCGGGGCACGTCGCCCCGGCGGCGGGCGAGGCCTTGCACGAGGGCTACCTGTTCCTGCGCAGGGTGGAGAACCGCCTGCAGATGCTGCGCGATGCCCAGACCCACGCCCTGCCGGAGGATGCGCTCGATCGCGCGCGGCTCGCCCACGGGCTCGGCTTCGCCGACTGGGGCGCGTTGCGCGCTGCGCTCGACGCGCACCGCGCGCGGG
>JBQCFN010000103.1:0-7472 GCA_051959035.1 Lysobacteraceae bacterium
GGCACGGTCGTCGGCATGATCCAGATGTTCCTGGGCATCCTCGACCACGGCATGGGCGACGTGAACCAGCTCGCCGGCGGCATCGGCAAGGCGCTGGTGTGCACCGCGACCGGCATGGTGGTGGCGATCCCGGCCCTGATGTTCCACCGTTATTTCCGCGGACGCATCGCCGGCTACATCGTCGACATGGAGCACGAGGCGATCCAGCTGCTCGACACGCTCGACCCGCGCCCGGCCTCCGCGCGCACCACGCCCGGCGGCCATGGCATCGTGCCGCCGGTGCAGGCCAGCTGAGGCCACGCGTGCGCATCCGCGACTTCCGCAAGGACGACGAGCCGGAGATCAACCTGGTCCCGCTGATCGACGTCGTGCTGTGCCTGGTGATCTTCTTCGTGGTGACCACGACCTTCGACACGCGGTCGGTGCTCAAGCTCGAGCTGCCGCGCGCCGACGGCCAGCCGTCGCCTTCGCAGACCCGCGCGCTGAGCGTGCTGGTGAACGCGGAGGGCCGCTACTTCGTCGGCGACCGCGAGGCCCTGCGCACCGACGTCGATTCGCTCAAGCGCACGATCACCGAAGTCGCCGGCGACGACCGCGACCGCGCCGTCCTCCTGCGCGCCGACGCGCGCACGCCGCACCAGGCGGTGGTGACCGCGCTCGACGCGCTCGGCCAGCTCGGCTTCCGCCACATCGCGATCGCCACCGCGCCGACGCCGCAACCGGCCGGGGGCGCGCGGTGAACGACGCGCCGTCGCCCTGGGTGGTCTACCGGCGGCTGGTCGGCTTCGCCCGGCCGTACCGCGGACTACTGCTGTTCGCGGCGCTGTCGATGCTGGTCGAGGCGGCCGCGGGCGCGGCGTTCACCTCGCTGATGAAGCCGGTCGTGGACGAGACCTTCATCGCCCGCAACGCCG
Organism: Lysobacteraceae bacterium; assembly: GCA_051959035.1. Lineage (GTDB taxonomy): Bacteria > Pseudomonadota > Gammaproteobacteria > Xanthomonadales > Xanthomonadaceae > JABFWF01. The sequence goes on from JBQCFN010000103.1 coordinate 915, forward strand.
AGGTCAGCCTGGTGCTGCCGCTGGCGATCGTCGGCATCTTCGTCATCCGCGGCATCGCCGGCTACGGCACCGACCTGTTCATGGCCAAGTCCGGGCGCGGCGTGGCCCGCGACCTGCGCGTGCGCGTGTTCGGCAAGTACCTGCGCCTGCCCGGCGAGCGCTTCGACCACGAGCCGGTCGGCTCGATGCTGGTGCGACTGGGTTCGGACAGCGACCAGGTCGCGCAGGCGGCGATCGACGCGATGAAGGTGATGGTGCAGCAGGCGCTGCAGGTCGTCGCCATGCTGGCGGTGATGCTGTGGGCCAGCTGGCGGGTGACGATCGCGATGCTGCTGCTCGGGCCGGTGCTGGCGTGGATGATGGACAAGGTCGGCCGACGCTATCGCCGGCTCGGCCATCGCGTGCAGGAAAGCGGCGCGCTGCTGCTGCAGCATGCCGACCAGGCGCTCACCGGCCAGCAGGAAGTGAAGGTCTACGGCGCGCAGGAGGTGGAGCAGGCGCGCTACCGCGCGCTCGCCGACCAGAACTACAAGCTCGCGCTGAAGATCGAATCCACCCGCAGCATCTCCTCGGCGGTGATCCAGCTGATGGGCGCGCTCGGTCTGGCGCTGCTGCTGTTCTTCGCCGGCCGCGAAGCGGTGGCCGGGCGGCTCAGCGCGGGTGGCTTCGTGCAGCTGATGGTGTCGATGCTGGCGATCATCCCCGCGCTGCGCCAGCTGACCAACGTGCAGGGCATGCTCCAGCGTGGCGTCGCCTCGGCCGAGCGCCTGTTCGGCATCCTCGACGCGCCCGACGAGGCCGACGCCGGCACCCGCCCGCTGCAACGCGCGCGCGGGCTGGTGGAGTTCCGCGACGTGTCCGCGCGCTACCTCGGGCAGGCGCAACCGGCACTCGAGCACGTCAGCTTCGTCGCCCGCCCGGGCACCGTCACTGCGATCGTCGGCCGCTCCGGCAGCGGCAAGTCGACCCTAGTGAAGCTGCTGCCGCGCTTCTACGAGCCGTCCGCCGGCGAGATCCTGCTCGACGGCCATCCGCTGCGCGACTACCGGCTGCCCGACCTGCGCCGGCAGATCGCGCTGGTCGGCCAGCAGGTGATGCTGTTCGACGGCACCATCGCCGCCAACGTCGCCTACGGCGAACTGGAAGGCGCGACCGGCGAGCGGCTGGAGCGCGCGGTGGCCGGCGCCAACGCGATGGAATTCGTCGAGCGGCTGCCGGAGCGCCTGCAGGCGTCGATCGGCAGCCGCGGTGGACGCCTGTCCGGCGGCCAGCGCCAGCGCCTGGCGATCGCCCGCGCGATGCTCAAGGACGCCCCGATCCTGATCCTCGACGAGGCCACCGCCGCGCTGGACGCCGAATCCGAGCGCCTCGTGCAGGACGCGCTCGACCGCCTGCTGCCGGACCGCACCACGCTGGTGATCGCGCATCGCCTCGCCACGATCGAGCACGCCGACCAGGTGCTGGTGCTCGACCACGGCCGGCTGGTGGAGCAGGGCACGCACGCCGAACTGCTGGCGCGCGACGGCCTGTACGCGCACCTGTACCGCAGCCAGTTCCGCGAACAGCCCACCGACGCCTGACGCGCATGGCCAGGACGCCGCCTTGGTGGTACGACGCGACCCGGGCGCCGCCGCTCGGCGCGCGGCTGCTGGCCGGCGCGTATGCCGGCGTGGTGGCCGCGCGCGCGGCGCTGTATCGCCGGCAGTGGCTGCCGTCTTACCGCGTCGGCGCACCGGTGCTGGTGGTCGGCAACGTGGTCGCCGGCGGCAGCGGCAAGACGCCGCTGACGATCGCCGCCGTCGAACGCCTGCGCAGCGCCGGCTGGTCGCCCGGCATCGCCTCGCGCGGCCACGGCCGCGCGGAGCCCGGCACGGCCCGCTGGGTCGATGCGGACACCGATCCACGCCTCGGCGGCGACGAGCCCGTGCTGCTCGCGCGGCGCACCGGGGTGCCGGTGCGGATTGACCAGGACCGCGTGGCCGCCGCGCGCGCGCTGGTCGCGGCCGGCTGCGACATCGTCGTCTGCGATGACGGGCTGCAGCATTACCGGCTGCGCCGGGACGTCGAGGTCGAGGTGCTCGATGCGCGCCGGCGCCACGGCAACGGCCGCCTGCTGCCCGCGGGCCCCCTGCGTGAACCGGCCGCGCGCGCGCGACGCTGCGATTTCCATGTCGTCAACCTTGGCGACGATCCCGACGCCCAGGCCGGGTTCGGCGAGTGGCCGATGCGCCTGGCCGCGGCCGACGCACGGCCGCTCGCCGGCGGGCGCGCGCAACCGCTCGCCGGCTTCGCCGGCCAGCGCGTGCATGCGGTCGCCGGCATCGGCGATCCGGAGCGCTTCTTCGCGATGCTGCGCGGGCAGGGGATCGCGGTGGTGCCGCACGCCTTCGCCGACCATCACGACTACACCGCGGACGACCTCCGGTTCGGCAGCGACCTGCCGGTGCTGATGACCGAGAAGGATGCGGTCAAGTGCGCCGGCTTCGCGACCCTGCGCATGTTCGCCGTTCCCGTGCGGGCGGAGCTGCCGGAAGCGTTCTGGGTCGCGCTGCTGGAACGACTCGCGGCCGCCCGGTCCACGGGCCACCCGCCCGCCAACGGACACTCCACCCCATGACCGCCCTGGATTTCGTCGTCGCCATTCCCGCCCGCCATGCCGCCAGCCGCCTGCCGGGCAAGCCGCTGCGCCTGCTCGGCGGCGAGCCGCTGGTGCTGCACGTCGCCCGCCGCGCGCTCGCCGCGGGCGCGCGCGAGGTGTGGGTGGCCGCGGACGACGCGCGCATCGCCGACGCGCTCGCCGGCAGCGGCGTGCGCATCGCGATGACCTCGCCCGACCATGCCTCGGGCAGCGACCGGCTTGCCGAATGCGCCCGCATCGCCGGCTGGGACGACGGCACCGTGGTGGTGAACCTGCAGGGCGACGAGCCGTTCGCGCCGCCCTCGGGCATCCGCGCGGTGGCCGGGGTGCTGCTGGCGTCGGGCGCGGACATGGCCACGCTGGCGACGCCGGTCGACGAGGTCGCGCAGCTGCTGGATCCAAACGCGGTCAAGCTGGTGCGCGCCGCCAACGGCGATGCGCTGTACTTCAGCCGCGCGCCGATCCCGTGGCCGCGCGACGCCTTCCAGCGCGACCGCAGCGTCCTCCCGGCGGGGAATGCGTGGCTGCGCCACATCGGCATCTACGCCTATCGCGCAGGCTTCCTGCAGCGCTTCACCGCGCTGCCGCCCGGCCGGCTGGAGCGGGTCGAGTCGCTCGAGCAGTTGCGCGTGCTGGAGGCGGGCTTCCGCATCGCCGTGGGGCTGGCGCCGGAGCAATTTCCGCCGGGCGTCGACACGCCCGAAGACCTGGCGCGCGCCGAACGGCGGCTGGCCGAAGGCTGAGCCGCGTCCGCGGGCGGTTGCCGCATAATCGGAACCTCCGGGAGGACGCCTTGGACACCGCGATCGCCCCCGAACTGCCGCACACCCTCGAGTGGCTCAACCTGCCGACGCCCTTGCGCCTGGGCGCCCTGCGCGGACGCGTGTGCCTGCTGGCCTTCGTCAACCTCGGTTCGGCCTGGTCGCAGCAGCGGCTGCGCGATCTCGCCCAGCTGCAGGCCCGCCACGGGGACCGCCTGCAGGTGGTCGCGGTGCACGCGCCGCGCTTCGAGCATGAGCGCGACGCCCGCCGCGCCCACCGCCGCCTCGGCCTGCAGGCGCTCAATTTCCCGGTCGCGCACGACGCCGACTGGGCGGCCTGGCAGCACTTCGGCGTGGAGGCCTGGCCGACCGTGCTGCTGCTGGACGGGGATGGCCAACTGCGTGGACGCTTCGTCGGCGCGAGCGGCGTGCATGAGCTCGAGGCGCGGGCGATGGCCCTGCTGGAGGGCCTGGAAACGCCGGACCCGGGCGAGGCGCCGATCCTGAGGCGCGCGAGCGAGCCGGCGATGCCGCTGCGGCATCCCACCGGCCTCGCGGTCAACCCGGGTTATCTGTACGTGGCCGACAGCGGCCACCACCGCGTGCTCGAGTGCGACCACGCCGGACGCGTGCTGCGCCAGTTCGGCAGCGGCGGCGCCGACCTGCTCGACGGCCCGGCCGAGCTGGCCGCGTTCGACCGCCCGCATGGGCTGTGCCTGCTGCGTGGCGCGCTGTACGTCGCCGACAGCGGCAACCACGCGGTGCGCCGAATCGACCTGCGCAGCGGCGAGGTCGCCACCGTGCTCGGCTGCGGCCGGCCGGGCGTGCCCGAGCCCGGCGCGATCGCCGATCCGCGCGCGGTGCCGCTGGACCAGCCACGCGCGGTCGCGCTGGCGGGCGAAACCCTGCTGGTGGCCTGCACCGGCGACAACCGCGTGTGGCGCTACCACCTCGGCCGCCACGTGCTGTCGCTGGCCGCCGGCTCGGGCGCGCTGGCGGTGCGCGATGGCGCCGGCGAGGAAGCTGCCTTCGCCGAACCCGTCGCGCTGGCCGCCGTGCAGCAGCGCGTGTACGTCTGCGACGGCGCCGGTTCGGCGATCCGCATGCTCGACGAGCGCACCGGCCAGGTGACGACGCTGGTCGGGCTGGACGCCTGGCAGCACGGCCGCGCCGACGGGGCGCGCCACGATGCGCGCCTGCAGGATCCGCAGGCGATCGCGCTCGACCCGGAGGCGCCGGTGCTGTGGATCGCCGACGCCGGCAACGACCTGCTGCGCACGCTGCGCCTGGGCGGCGGCGAGCTGGCGACCTGGGCGCTGCCGCAGCGCCTGCACAACCCGGGTGGCATCGCCGTCGCCGAGGGGGCGGTGTGGATCGCCGACACCGACGCCCATGCGGTCCTGCGCCTGGACACGCGCAGCGGCGCCTTGCAGCGGGTGCCGGTCGGCGAATGACCGCAGCGCACGACGCGGCGCCGTTCGACGGCAAGGCCTTCGCCCGCAGCCTCGGGGTCACGCCGGGCGTGTACCGGATGTATGCCGCCGACGACAGCGTGCTGTACGTCGGCAAGGCGCGCGAGCTGAAGAAGCGCGTCGCCAGCTATTTCAACGCCACGCCCAAGCCGGCGCGCACGATGGCGATGCTCGCCCAGGTCGCGCGCATGGAGGTGACGGTCACCCGCACCGAGGCCGAGGCGCTGCTGCTCGAGAACCAGCTGATCAAGTCGCTCAAGCCGCGCTACAACGTGATGCTGCGCGACGACAAGAGCTACCCGTACGTGCTGCTCACCCAGGAGCGCTGGCCGCGGCTGGCGCTGCACCGCGGCGCGCGGGCGGTCCCCGGCCGCTACTTCGGCCCGTACCCGAGCGTCGGCGCGGTGCGCGAGACGCTCAACCTGCTGCACCGCCTGTTCCGCCTGCGCAGCTGCGAGGACAGCGTGTTCCGCAACCGCTCGCGGCCATGCCTGCAGTACCAGATCGGCCGCTGCAGCGCGCCGTGCGTGGGGCTGGTGCAGGCGCGCGACTACGGCGAGTCGGTGCACCAGGTCGAGCTGTTCCTCGAGGGGCGCAGCGACGAGCTCAGCCGCGAGCTCGAGCAGGCGATGTCCGCCGCCAGCGAGCGACTCGACTTCGAGGAGGCGGCGCGCGTACGCGACCTGATCGCCACCATCCGCAAGCTGCAGGCGCGCCAGTACGTCGACGGCCACGCGGCCGACCTCGACGTGCTCGCCTGCGCGATCCAGGGCACGCATGCCTGCGTGCTGCTGCTCGCCTTCCGCGACGGGCGCAACCTCGGCACCCGCGCGTTCTTCCCGAAGACCAATGGCGCGGACAGCGCGGAGGAAGTGCTGTCGGCGTTCGTCTCGCAGTACTACGCCGAGCAGCCGGCGCCGCGCGAGATCGTGCTCGACCGCGACATCGAGGAGCGCGAGCTGCTGCAGGAAGCGCTGTCGGCCGCGGCCGGCCGGCGCACCCTGCTCAAGGCCAACGGGCGCGGCGAGCGCGCCGGCTACTTCGACCTCGCGGGGCGCAACGCCGAACTGTCGCTCGCCACCGAGCTCGGCAGCCAGGCGACCCAGCAGGCGCGGATGGCCTCGCTGCGCGAACTGCTCGGGCTGGACGCGCCGCCCGCGCGCATCGAATGCTTCGACATCAGCCACACGATGGGCGAGGCCACGGTGGCCTCGCAGGTGGTGTTCGACGCCAACGGCCCCGTGCGCGGCCAGTACCGGCGCTACAACATCGGCGGCATCGCCCCGGGCGACGACTACGCGGCGATGCACCAGGCGCTGTCGCGCCGGTTCCGGCGCGCGGTGGAGGCGCCGGACGGGCAGGGCGTGCTGCCGGACGTGCTGCTGATCGACGGCGGGGCGGGCCAGGTGGCGCAGGCCAATGCCGTGCTCGCCGAGCTCGGCATCACCGGCATCACCGTCGTCGGCGTGGCGAAGGGCGAGGCGCGACGGCCCGGCCACGAGGCGCTGCTGCTGCCGGACGGGCGCGAGGTGCGTCCCGGCCCGGAATCGCCCGGCCTGCAGCTGGTCCAGCAGGTGCGTGACGAGGCGCACCGTTTCGCCATCACCGGCCACCGTGGACGCCGCGCGAAGGCGCGCAGCGTCAGCCGGCTGGAGGATATTCCAGGCATCGGCCCGCGCCGGCGCGC
>JBQCFN010000104.1:0-5143 GCA_051959035.1 Lysobacteraceae bacterium
GAGCGCGTCGACCGCCGCGTCCAGTCCGTTGGCGAGGCCGAGGGCGCGCGCGCCCTGGCGCAGCGCCGCGCGCGCCGCGGCATCCCCGGCCAGCGCGCCGGCGTCCGCGGCGATCGCGTCCGGCGTCGCGACCGCCCCCGCGCGCACCGCGCCGGCGCGGGCCAGCCAGCGCACGCGCGCGGCCTGCTCGTCCTGCAGCGGCAGCGCCAGCACCGGCGTGCCCAGCGCGAGCGCCTGCACCAGCAGGCTGCCGCCGGCCAGCACGGCGACTTCGGCCCCGGCCAGCAGGCCCATCAGCTCGGCATTCGGCAACGTTTCCACGGCGTGCGCCGGGGGCGCGCCGGGACAGGCGACCGCGACGGTGGCCAGGCCCGAGCGCGCGAGCAGGGTCGCCGCATCGCCGAACAGCGCGTTGGCGTCGCGGCCATCGGCGAGCACGTGGGCTCCGCCGCCCGCGCTCACCACCGCGTAGGGCGCGCCGGCGGCCAGGCCGAGGCGCGCGCGCAGCGCCGCCGCCGGCACCGGCGTCGCGAACAGCGTGGCGAACCGGCGCACCTGCACCCGTGGCTGGCGCCAGCGCGCGAGCCGCTCGCGCCAGCCGGGCGCGCCGAGCAGCTCCGCGCCGACCAGCCAGTGCGCGTCCAGCAACGCCATCCGCCGCGCGCGGAAGCCGCGGTTGCGCGCGCTGGGGCGCGAACTCAGCAGCACCGTGCGCGCGCCGGCCGCGCGCGCGGCGCGCAGGCTCTCCACCCGCGCGTTGCCGTCGAACAGCACCAGCGCCGGGCGCAGGCGGGCGATCGCCGCGGCCACTTCGCCCGGCACCCGCGTCGGCGACGCCGACAGCCGGGTGTCCTCGAAGCCGGGCGCGCGCGCCCCGCCCGCCAGCAGGAAGTGCGGCACGCACCCCGGCCAGCGTGCCGTGAGCGCCTGCGCCAGCAACCGGCAGCGCTGCACCTCGCCGCTGCCTGCGCTGCCGGACACCGGGACGAAAAGGACGCGCACGGGCATCATGTCTTCCTGTCGCGCGCCGAGTGTACGTCGGCGCCGCCGCCTTCCCCGCGCGAGGACGCCGATGCCGGACGTGCCGGTCACCTTCTACACCGACGTCGACGATGCGGCGCTCGCGTCCTGGCGCGCGCTGCAGCCCGATCGCGAGCCCGGGCGCCTGCTGCGCGGCGACGAATGCTGGATCGCGCAGACCCATGCACGCCTGCGCGATGCCGGCGTGCCCGTGCGCCTGGACAACCGCGTGCCCGGCGACGGCGTCATCGTGTTCTACGCCGGCGACAAGAAGCGCGTGTGGCGCGCGTTCGACCCGCGTTCGCGCGCCATGCTGGTGGCGGTGCGCAGCGACCGCCACCCGGTCGGCTTCGCCGACGTCGAGGTCGTGCAGAACGCGTCCTCCGCCGACGGCGTCCGCACCCGCCACGTGCCGCACTGGCCGCAGGCCGGGCTGCTGCCGCGCGACCCGGCGCGCGGCGCGACCGTGCGCACGGTGCTGTTCCCCGGCACGCCGCAGAACCTGCACCCGGGTTTTGCGGCGCCGGCCTGGCATGACTTCATCGCGCGGCATGGCCTCGAGTTCCGCTGCCACTACGCCAAGGCCTGCGGCGGCCCACCGGCGTGGCACGACTACCGCGACGTCGACGTCATGCTGGCGATCCGCCCCGCCGCGATGGGGCTGGTGCCGCACAAACCGGCCTGGAAGCTGTTCAACGCCTGGCTGGCCGGCGTGCCTGCGATCCTCGGGCCCGAGGCCGGCTACCGCGAGCTGCGGCGCGGTCCGCTCGACTACCTCGAGGCGGCCGATCCGGGGGAGGCGACGCGCGCGCTGCAGCGCCTGCTCGACGAGCCGGGCCTGTACGCGGCGATGGTCGACAACGGCCGCGTGCGCGGCGCGGAGTTCACCGTCGCGGCCAACCTCGCGCGCTGGCGCGCGCTGCTGGACGCGCTCGCGCGCGAGTGCGCGGATCCGGCGCGGCGACCGCCGTCGCGGCTGGCACGGCAGGCGCGCGACCTCGCGTTCCGCCTGCGCCGGGCGTGGCGGCCGTACGGCTGACCCCGCTCAGCGGCGCCGGCGCTCGATGTCGCGGTAGGGATTGTCCTCGCCGCGCCGCGACGGCCGCAGGGTGTAGCGCTTGTAGGTCCACTGGTACTGCGCCGGGTCGCGCCGGGCGATGCGCTCGACGGCGGCGTTGAGCGCGGCCACCGCCACCCGCATGTCGTGGTCGGCGAGCGCGTCCGGCGCCGGCTCGACGTGCAGGGCGAAGTCGCCGCCGTCGCCGATCCGCTCGCACCAGGCGAACAGCACCGGCGCGCCGGTGCGCGCGGCCAGCCGCGGCAGCAGCGTCATGGTCAGCGCCTCGACGCCGAAGAACGGCGCGAACTCGCCGTCGCCGGCCTTCGGCTGCTGGTCGGGCAGGATGCCGGCCACGCCGCCGCCCTGCAGCAGCTTGAACAACTGGCGCACCGCCGGGCCTTCGGCACGCACCTGGGTGATGCGGCCGCCCTCGTCGGCGCGCACCCGGCGCAGGAAGGCCTCGCCGACCGGCGATTCCGGCGGCCGGTACAGGATCGCCAGCGGGGTGCGCGCGGCCAGCCACTGGTTCAGCAGTTCCCAGTTGCCGTAGTGCGGCGCGGCCACGATCAGGCCGCGCCCGGCGGCGAGCGCGGCGTCGAACCGCTCCACGCCGTGCTGCTCGCGGATGCAGGCGAGGTTGGCCGCGCGCGGGCGGGTCCAGAAGCGCAGCGTCTCCAGCGCCTGCCAGGCGGTGTTGCGCAGGATGGCCGCATGCAGCGCGGTGCGTTCGGCCGGTGGCAGCGCGGGATAGGCCAGTTCGAGGTTGCGGCGCGCCACCCGGCTCTCGGGCGGGTCGAGCGCGCGCCACAGCCGCGCCACCCCGCCGGCGAGGGCGCGCAGCCAGGCGGACGGCAGCCGCCCGGCCAGGCTGGCGAGCGCGTACAGGCAGGCGGCGGCGAATTCGGTCACGCGGGCAAGTCTAGCGGGGGCGTCAACCGCGTCGCCCCGCCGTCGCCGGTGTCCCCGAGGGAGCGGCTCCGGAGCCGAGAGCTCTTGCGGGTTCGCCGGACGGGCCACATTAGGACTGGCCGGCCATCGTGACGCGGCCTCCCGGCCTCCGCAGCGGACGGCTTCGGGTCGTCGCATCCCGGCCCCGTACAGCCGCTCCTAGAATGGCCACAGCTCGCGGCTGCTAGCCGCTCCCACGGGTACAGCCGGGAAACGCCATGCTCGCCCTGATCCAGCGCGTCACCCGGGCCAAGGTGGAAGTCGAGGGGACGCCCGTCGGGGCGATCGGGCCCGGCCTGCTCGCCCTGGTCGGGGTCGAGCCGGGAGACACGCCGGCGCAGGTGGCGCGCATGGCCGACCGGCTGCTCGGCTACCGGGTATTCGCCGACGCGACGGGAAAGATGAACCGCTCGCTCGCCGACACCGGCGGCGGGCTGCTGCTGGTCAGCCAGTTCACCCTCGCCGCCGACACCGCCAGTGGCATGCGGCCCGGCTTCTCGACCGCCGCCGCGCCCGCCGAAGCTGAACGCCTGTTCGCCGACCTGCTCGCAACCTGCCGGCAACGGCACGCCGGCGGGGTGGAAAGCGGCCGGTTCGGCGCCCATATGACGGTGTCCCTGGTCAACGACGGCCCGGTCACTTTCCTCCTGCGAGCCTGAGGGGCGAACCCCGTCGGGTATAATGCAGGGTTCCGTTTCTCCTCTTTCCCCGGTGGCGCCCTCCATGGCCAACGAACGTCAGGCCCCGCAGTCCGATATCAAGCAGCTGATCAGCAAGGGCCTGGAACAGGGTTACCTGACCTATGCCGAGGTCAACGACCACCTGCCCGACGACCTCGTCGATCCGGAGCAGATCGAAGACATCATCGGCATGATCAACGGCATGGGCATCGAGGTGCACGAGATCGCACCCGACGCCGAGACCCTGCTGCTCGCCGACGGCAACACCGGCGGCCGCGAGGTCGACGACACCGCCGCCGAGGAAGCCGCCGCCACCCTGTCCGCGCTCGACTCCGAGGGCGGCCGCACCACCGACCCGGTGCGCATGTACATGCGCGAGATGGGCACGGTCGAGCTGCTGACGCGCGAGGGCGAGATCGCCATCGCCAAGCGCATCGAGGAAGGCCTGCACCAGATGCTGTCGGCGCTGGCCAGCTTCCCGTGGTCGGTGCAGCTGCTGCTCGAGGAATACGAGCTGCACAAGGGCGGCAAGAAGCGCCTGGCCGACATCGTGGTCGGCTTCAACGACGTCGAGGAGCCGGCCGAGGAACTGCCGGTGGCCGAGGACGTCGAGGCCGCCGACGAGGAAGAGGAAGAGGACGGCGACGACGACGCCGCCGAGGAGACCGGCCCGACCGGCCCGGACCCGGCCGAAGTGGCGCGCCGGATGGAGGCGCTGGCCGCGTCCTTCGCCAAGTTCCAGAAGTCGTACGCGAAGAACGGCGCGTCCGCCAAGCCGGTGGTCAAGCTGCGCGAGGAGATGGCCGAGCAGTTCATGACGCTCAAGCTGCCGCTGCCGCTGACCGACACGCTGGTGCGCAAGGTGCGCGACGTGCTCGGCCAGATCAAGGAGCACGAGCGCCGCATCCTCGACCTCGCCACCCGCGTCGCCAAGATGCCGCGCAAGGACTTCATCCGCGCGTGGGAAGGCAACCACACCAACCTCGAGTGGGTCGACGAGATCCTCAAGCGCAAGCAGAAGTGGTCCTCGGGCCTGCGCGAGGTCAAGGACCAGATCATCGCCGAGCAGGAAGCCACCATCGCGATCGAGAGCGCGATGCAGGTGACCCTCGCCGACATCAAGGACATCTCGCGGCAGATGGCCTACGGCGAGGCCAAGGCGCGCAAGGCGAAGAAGGAGATGGTCGAGGCCAACCTGCGCCTGGTCATCTCGATCGCCAAGAAGTACACCAACCGCGGCCTGCAGTTCCTCGACCTCATCCAGGAAGGCAACATCGGCCTGATGAAGGCGGTTGACAAGTTCGAATACCGCCGCGGCTACAAGTTCTCGACCTACGCCACCTGGTGGATCCGCCAGGCGATCACCCGCTCGATCGCCGACCAGGCGCGCACCATCCGCATCCCGGTGCACATGATCGAGACGATCAACAAGCTC
>JBQCFN010000105.1:0-7335 GCA_051959035.1 Lysobacteraceae bacterium
CGCCTACCTGCCGCTGGCCTCGGCGCGCGGACGCCTGCGTGGCGCGCTGGAGGCGTTCGACGGTTACGACGTGGTCGCGCTCGACGGCGTGCACGCGATCGCGGGCGGGCGCGAGGACGAGGTCGCGCTGTTCGACTTCCACAACCGCGCGCGCGCCGCCGGCAGCGCGCTGCTGTACACCGCCGAGGTCGCGCCCGACGCACTCGCGCCGGGACTGCCCGACCTGCGCTCGCGGCTGGCGCAATGCACGCGCATCGTGCTGTCGGCGCTCGACGACGCAGGCCGTCGCCGCGTGCTGCGCGAACGCGCGCAGCGGCGCGGGCTGGTGCTGGAGGACGCCGCGCTGGAGTGGCTGCTGCGCCGCGTCGGCCGCGACCTCGCCGGGCTCACCGCCTTGCTCGACCGCCTGGACCGCGCCTCGCTGGCCGCGCAGCGGCGGGTCACCGTGCCGTTCCTGCGCCAGGTGCTGGATGCCTGAGCGCGACGGCGCCGGGTTGTCCGGCACGGACGGCGATGGGAGGATGAGGCCGTGCGCGATCTTGTCGTCCGACTGTCCAACGCCTGGCATCGCCTGACCCTCGCGGCGCTGTCCCTGCGCCTGGCGCCCGGCGTTTCCCTCGGCAGGAAGGTCAGGTGCTGGGGCCGGCCCCTGGTGCAGGCGTACAACGGCGGCCGCGTGCGGGTCGGCGACGGCGTGCTGTTGAACTCGTGCAACCGCGGCTACCACCTGAACATGTTCGGCCCGGTCAAGCTCCTGGCCGACCGCCCGGGCGCGCGCATCGAGATCGGCGACCACACCCGCATCCACGGGTCGTGCCTGCACGCATGCGCCTCGATCGTGGTTGGGAAGCGCTGCCTGATCGCCGCCAATTGCCAGCTCATCGACAGCAGTGGCCACGAGCTGTGCTTTCCGCACGTGGAGGAGCGGATCAAGTCGACCGACACCGGCCGGCCGATCGTGCTCGAGGACGACGTCTGGCTGGGCGCGGGCACCCTGGTGTTGCCGGGCGTCACCATCGGGCGGGGATCGGTGGTCGGCGCCGGGAGCGTGGTCACCCGCGACATCCCGCCGATGGTGGTGGCGGCCGGCAATCCGGCGCGCGTCATCCGGCGTTTCGACGAACGCTAGGAATGCGCGCGGCGCCGCGGGTCGCGGCCCCGGCCGCGTGTGTGCTCACCGCGCAGCGCGCAGCGCCGCGTCCAGCTGCGCCAGCCGTTCCGGCGTGCCGACATCGGTCCAGCGGCCGCGGTGGTGTTCGCCGGTCACCGCGTCGCGCGCCATCGCCGCGCGCAGCAGCGGCGCCAGCTTGAAGCGCGGCGGCTGCGCGCCGGCGCCGGGCGCGTCGCCGATCACGTCGCGCCAGCCGTCGAACAGCGCCGGCCGGTACACGCCGATGCCCGCGAAGGTCAGCTTGCGCGCGCCGTCGGCGCGCAGCGGCACGGCGTCGCACGCGACTTCGACCTCGTCGCCGTCCGCGCCCGCCTGCGTGCCGCGCGCCGGCGTGCAGTCGAAGGCGAAATCGCCGCGCGGATGCTGCGGCGGGTTGTCGACCAGCACCAGGTGGGCATCGCCGGCGGGATCGCGCGGCAGGCGGCCGAAGTCGTAGTCGGTCCAGACGTCGCCGTTGACCGCGAGGAAGGGCGCATTGGGCGTGTCGGCCAGCAGCGCCAGCGCGTTCCACATGCCGCCGCCGGTTTCCAGCGGGGTCGGGCCTTCGTGGACGAAATGCAGGCGCAGCCCCCAGCGCGACCCGTCCCCCAGCGCCGGCGCGAACTGTCCGGCCAGCCAGCTGGTGTTGACCACCACCTCGCGCACGCCGCAGGCGGCCAGCTTCTCCAGGTGCCAGGCGATCAGCGGCTTGCCGCCCGCCACCAGCAGCGGCTTGGGCGTGCGGTCGGTGAGCGGGCGCATGCGTTCGCCCAGGCCGGCGGCGAAGATGAGCGCCTTCATGCAGCCGTCTCCGTGCCGTCGTTCACGCGGTCGCGCCGTGCGCGGCCATCGCCGGCAGCACCCGCGCGTCGAGCAGGCGGCGCAGGCCGTCGAACTCGCGGTAGCGCGGCAGGACTTCGGCCAGGTAGGCGAAGAAGCGCGGCACGTCCCGCAGGTATTTCGGCTTGCCGTCGCGGTGCTGCAGGCGCGCGAAGATCCCGATCACCTTGAGGTGGCGCTGCACGCCGATCCAGTCGACGTCGCGGCGGAAGCGCGCCAGCTCCGGCACCGGCAGCCCGGCCTGCGCGGCGCGCGCGTGGTAGCGGCCGATCCAGTCGGCGACGCGGTCTTCCGGCCAGCTCAGGAACGCGTCCTTGAACAGGCTGAGCACGTCGTAGCCGATCGGGCCGCGCACCGCGTCCTGGAAGTCGAGCACGGCGAGGCCGCCGTCGGCTGGCATCAGGTTGCGCGGCATGAAATCGCGGTGCACCAGCACGCGCGGCTGCGCCAGCGCGGCGTCGATCAGCTGGCGGTACGCCGCGTCCAGCGTCTCCAGCGCGTCGCAGTCGAGGGCGAGGCCGAGGTGGCGGCCGAGGAACCATTCGTCGAACAGGCGCAGCTCGCGCGCCAGCAGCGTGTCGTCGTAGGCGGGCAGGTCTTCCGGCGGCGCGATCACCTGCAGCCGCAGCAGCTGGTCGAGCGCGGCGTCGAACAGCGCGTCCGCGTTGCCGGCGTCGATCACCTGCAGGCAGGTGCGCGTGCCGAGGTCCTCGAGCAGCAGGAAGCCGGCATCGACGTCGCGCGCCAGCACGCGCGGCACGCGCACGCCGCCGCCCTCGAGCAGGTCGCGGATGCGCAGCCACGGCCGCACGTCCTCCTTGTCCGGCGGCGAATCCATCACGATCCGGCTCGGCGCGTGGCCGAGCGTGCGCCAGTAGCTGCGGAAGCCGGCGTCCATCGACGCGCGCTCCAGCGCGATGCCGGTGTCGGCCAGCGCCGCGCGCGCCCAGGCCAGGCGCGCGGTGGCGCGCGGGGTGTCGTCGTCGGTGGCGTGGGTCATGCGCGGGCGGAAGGCGGGTCGCGGAGATGCGCAGGGTAAACTGCGCGCGCCGACCAGAGGGAGTGGAGCGTGGCGAAACTGCAACCCGTGCTGCTGTCCGGCGGTTCCGGCACCCGCCTGTGGCCGCTGTCGCGCGAGGCCTATCCCACGCAGTTCCTGCCGCTCGCCGGCGAGGACACCATGCTGCAGGGCACCTGGCGGCGGGTCGCGCCGATCGCCGGCGCCGCGCCGATCGTGGTGGCCAACGAGGAACACCGCTTCCTGGTCGCCGAGCAGCTGCGCCAGGCCGGCGCGCCGACGCCGGCGATCGTGCTGGAACCCGTCGGGCGCAACACCGCCCCGGCGATCGCCGCGGCCGCGCTGCAGGCGACCGCGGACGGCGACGACCCGCTGCTGCTGGTGCTGCCCTCCGACCACGTCGTCCGCGACGCCGGGGCGTTCCGCGCCGCGGTCGGCGTGGCGGGGCGGGCGGCGGAGCAGGGCGCGCTGGTCACCTTCGGCATCCATCCGACCGGGCCGGAAACCGGCTTCGGCTACATCCAGTCGGAAGCCGGCGGCGGCGACGGCCCGCGCCGGGTGCTGCGCTTCGTCGAGAAGCCCGACGCGGCCACCGCGCGCGCCTACCTCGCCGAGGGTGGCTACTCCTGTAACAGCGGCATGTTCCTGTTCCGCGCCTCCCGCTACCTCGCCGAGCTCGGCCGCTTCCGCCCCGACATCCTCGCCGCGGTGCGCGCGGCCTTCGCCACCGCGCGCCGCGACGGCGACTTCATCCGCCTGGACAAGGACGCCTTCGCGGCCTCGCCGTCGGATTCGATCGACTACGCGGTGATGGAGAAGACCGACGCGGCGATGGTGCTGCCGGTGGACATCGGCTGGAACGACGTCGGCTCGTGGTCGGCGCTGTGGGACGTGGCCGAGCGCGACGCCGACGGCAACGCCCACCTCGGCGACGTGATCGCGGTCGACACCCGCAACAGCTATGCCTACGCCCGGCGGCTGGTGGCGCTGGTCGGCGTCGACGACCTCGTCGTGGTCGAGACCGACGACGCGGTGCTGGTGGCGCGCAAGGACCGGGTGCAGGAAGTGAAGCAGGTGGTCGCGCGGCTGAAGGCCTCGCAGCGCAGCCAGGCCGCGCTCCACCGCGAGGTGCACCGGCCGTGGGGCAGCTACGACTCGGTGGACGTCGGCGACGGCTTCCAGGTCAAGCGGATCAGGGTCAAGCCGGGCGCGGCGCTGTCGCTGCAGTCGCACGACCGTCGCGCCGAGCACTGGATCGTGGTGCGCGGCACCGCGCGCGTCACCCGCAACAACGACATGTTCGAGCTGCACGCCAACCAGTCGACCTACATCCCGATCGGCGCGAAGCACCGGCTGGAGAACCCCGGCAGCGGGATGCTGGAGCTGATCGAGGTGCAGTCCGGCGACTACCTCGGCGAGGACGACATCGTGCGCTACGAGGACGTGTACGGGCGCACCGGCGGTTGACCGGCGCCAAGGAAAAACGCCCCGCGGGCGGGGCGTTTTTCCACCGGCGGGGACTTCAGGCCGCCGCCGCGGGCTTGCGCCGCACCATCTCGTACAGGAACAGCAGCAGGATCGCGCAGACCACCGCCACGCCCCACTGCGCGTAGCGTCCGGCGACGCCGAACGTGGTGGACAGGTAGTTGCCGACCACCGCGCCGGCGATGCCGAGGATGATGGTCAGGATCCATCCCATGGGATCCGCGCCTGGCTTGAGCAACCGCGCCAGGATGCCGATCACCGCGCCGCCAACGATGTAGCCAAGAATGCCGTCGAACATGCCGTGCTCCTCCAGGGTGGTGTGGGGGACTGCATGTGGGGGACTGCACGGGCATCCTAGCCCGTTTCCGCGGCGGGCGTCAGGCACGGCCGGGCGGGCGGACGGGCGGTGGCGCCGGGCGGGTGGCCGGCGCCACGCGGGGCCGCGCCGGCGCGCGGCGCGCCCGGGCGGACCGGAGGGCTGCAGGCCCTCAGCAGCAGCCGTGGTCGCCGTGCTGCGAGCCGCCGGCGACCGCGGCCACGCCGCTGGTCTCGCCGCGCAGGCTGGCGGCGTGGTGCTCGGCGATCACCCGCGCCACGCAGGCGGTGACCTTCTTGCCCATCGGGATGTGCAGGAACTCGTTCGGCCCGTGCGCGTTGGAGTGCGGGCCGAGCACGCCGGTGATCATGAACTGCGCGCCCGGGAACTTCTCGCCGAGCATGCCCATGAACGGGATGGTGCCGCCTTCGCCCATGTACATCGCCGGCTTGCCGAAGAATTCGCGGCTGGCCGATTCGATCGCCTGCTCCAGCCACGGCGCCAGCGCCGGCGCGTTCCAGCCGGTGGAGGCCTTCTCCAGCTCGAGGGTGACCTGGGCGCCGTTGGGCGGGTC
Organism: Lysobacteraceae bacterium; assembly: GCA_051959035.1. Lineage (GTDB taxonomy): Bacteria > Pseudomonadota > Gammaproteobacteria > Xanthomonadales > Xanthomonadaceae > JABFWF01. The sequence continues at coordinate 5,384 of JBQCFN010000105.1, forward strand.
GCGCAGCAGCGCGTCCTTGAGCAGCTCGCCGGCGCGCTTGCCGTCCAGCGTCGGCGGCAGCCGCAGCGACAGCTTGACCGCGGTGTAGGGCCGCAGCACGTTGCCGGCCGAGGACAGCGGCGGCATGCCGTCGATGCCGGTCACCGACAGCGCCGGGCGCCAGGTGCGGTTGAGCACGAGCTCGGCGGGATCGTCGCCATCGCCGCCGGACATCGGCGTCATGCCGGGCAGGAAGGGGAACTTGTCGTACACGGCGGTGCCGAGCACCGCGGCCACCTGTGACGCCTGCGCACGGCGGTCGGCGGGGATCTCCACCTGCAGCCCGTCGAGCAGGATGCGCCCGCTGCGCTCGTCCTCGATGCGCGAGAGCAGCTGGCGCAGCAGGCGGAAGCTCGAGGGCACGATGCCGGACGCGTCGCCCGAGTGCACGCCTTCCTTCAGCACCTTGACCTTGAAGTTGCCCCCGGCCAGCCCGCGCAGCGAGGTCGTGCACCACAGCTGCTCGTAGTTGCCGCAGCCCGAATCCAGGCACACCACCAGCGACGGCCGGCCGATGCGGTCGGCGAGGTGGTCGACGTAGGCCGGCAGGTCATAGCTGCCGGATTCCTCGCAGGCCTCGATCAGGATGACGCAGCGCGCGTGCGGCGCGCCCTGCGCCTGCAGCGCCATGACCGCCGCGAGCGAGCCGAAGATGGCGTAGCCGTCGTCGGCGCCACCGCGGCCGTACAGGCGGTCGCCCTTGAGTACCGGTTCCCACGGGCCCAGACCCTCGTCCCAGCCGGTCATTTCGGGCTGCTTGTCGAGGTGGCCGTACAGCAGCACGCAATCGTCCCCCGTGTCCGGGCCGGACGCCGGGATGTCGAGGAAGATCAGCGGCGTGCGGCCCTGCAGGCGCACGACCTCCACGGTCATGCCGGGAATGGGCTGCGCGCGCGCCCAGCGCTCCATCAGCGCGACCGCCTGGTCCATGTAGCCATGCGCCACCCAGTCGGCGTCGAACATCGGCGACTTGTTGGGGATGCGGATGTACTCGACGAGCTGGGGGACGATCTCGTCGTCCCACTTTTCCGCGACGAAGCGGTCGATCTGGCGGGCGTCCATGGGCGAACCTGGGGGAGGCAGGAGCGGAATTCTACCCGCCGGGGGCGTCGGGTCGGATTTTTCCTACATCCGGCTGCGGTGTCGTCCGGCTTCCCGGCGGCGGCTCCGGCGATAGGGTGGACCCGGGCTGCGCGGGAGACTGTCTCCACCGGCGCAGGACGCCGGCAGGAACGGAATCCCGACACACGCCAGGAGTAGCCAACCATGTTCAAGAGCACGCTCGCCGCCTTCGCCCTGTCGCTGCTGCTCGCCGGCAGCGCCTTCGCCGCCGACAAGGTCAACATCAACACCGCCGATGCCGCCACGCTGGACCGCGTGCTGCTCAACATCGGCGCCTCCAAGGCCGAGGCGATCGTCGCCTACCGCAAGGCCCATGGCGCCTTCCGCAGCGCCGACCAGCTGGCGCTGGTCAAGGGCATCGGCCTGAAGACCGTCGAGAAGAACCGCGACCGCATCGTGGTCGGCGGCGCAGCGCCCGTCTCGCCGCAGCCCGCCCGCCCGGTGGTCCGCCGCTGATCGGCCACGCCGCCGCGCAGGACGCGTGGCGGCGTCATCCGGGGCAGGACGCCCCAGGGGGACCGGCAGGATGCCGTTACAGGGACGTAGGCCGCCCCGCCCGCACAGGACGTGCGCGGCGGGCGGTTTCTTTCTGGGGAAGGTCGCGGCGCGAGGATCCGCCGGCTGGCGGGCGGCTGCAGGAAGCGGCCGGGATCGATGCCGTGCGGCCCGCGCCACCGGGTGGTGTTGATGCGCCGCTCCCCTGAGGTCCGCCGGTATTGAAGCGACATGGCCGCCGGACCGCCGGGGGTGGTCGATGCGGAGCGGTCGCCCGGGTCCGGCCGCCGGGTGGG
>JBQCFN010000106.1:0-11122 GCA_051959035.1 Lysobacteraceae bacterium
CGCAGGGCGGGGCCGCAGGCCCCCTAGCGCTTGTCGTCGCAGCCGTTGCAGCCGCCGCAACCGTCCCCGCCGCCGCCCAGGCGCGGCGGCGGCGCCAGCCAGCGCCCCAGGCGTTGCAGCCATGCCGCCCTGCCCTCGCGCACCAGCGGGATCGCGCAGGCGATCCGCAGCCGCCGCAGGCTTTCGGGGAACTGCTTGCGCGCGACCACGACCAGGCTGAGCACGACCGCCAGCGCGACCACCACGTACTGCGCGAGCAGGCCGGCCCGCATCAGCCGGCTCCGAGCGCCACCGCGAGCTGGTAGGTCACCAGCGACACCACGTAGGCCAGCGCGAACAGGTAGCCGGCCGCGATGCCGACCTGCTTCCACGAGTGCGTCTCGCGGCGGATGACCGCCAGCGTCGACAGGCACTGCGGCGCGTAGACGTACCAGACCAGCAGCGACAGCGCGGTCGCCACCGACCAGTGCGCGTGCAGGATCGGCGCCAGCTGCGCCGCGGCCGCCGCGTCGTTGGTGCCGGCGGCGAGGGCGTACACCGTGGCGAGCGAGGACACCGCGACTTCGCGCGCGGCCATGCCCGGCACCAGCGCCACGCAGATCTGCCAGTTGAAGCCGATCGGCGCGAACACGTGCTGCATCGCATGCCCGAGGCGCCCGGCGAAGCTGTAGTCGATCGCGGGCAGCGTCGCGCCCGCCGGCGGCCCCGGGAAACTGGCCAGGAACCACAGCAGCACGGTCAGGGCGAGGATGATCCCGCCGACGCGGCGCAGGAAGATGCGCGCGCGCTCCCACAGCCCGATGGCGAGGTCGCGCGGATGCGGGATGCGGTAGGACGGCAGCTCCAGCAGCAGCGCGTGCTCGCTGCGGTCGCGGCGCCAGCGCTTCATCACCCACGCCACCGCCAGCGCGCTGACGATGCCGGCCAGGTACAGCGCGAACAGGACCAGCCCCTGCAGGTTGAACACGCCGGCGACCCGGGTCGACGGGATGAAGGCGCCGATCAGCAGCGTGTACACCGGCAGCCGCGCCGAGCAGGTCATCAGCGGCGCCACCCGGATCGTCGCCAGGCGGTCGCGCGGGTCCTGGATCGAGCGCGTCGCCATGATCCCGGGCACCGCGCAGGCGAAGCTCGACAGCAGCGGGATGAAGCTGCGCCCGGACAGGCCGGCCTTGAACATCACCCGGTCGAGCAGGAAGGCCGCGCGCGGCAGGTAACCCGACTCCTCCAGCGACAGGATGAAGGCGAACAGGATCAGGATCTGCGGCAGGAACTCGATCACCGTGCCGGCGCCGGCGAACACGCCGTCGATCACCAGGCTGTGCAGCGGCCCCGCCGGCAGCAGCGCCGCGACCTGCCCGCCGAGCCAGGCGATGCCCGCGGAGAGGCCGTCCTGCAGCGGCGTCGCCCAGGAGAACACCGCCTGGAACATCAGGAACATCACCGCCGCCAGCGCCAACAGGCCGAACACCGGATGCAGCAGCCAGCGGTCGAGCGCGTCGTCGATCTCGGCGGTACGCCGCGGCATCGCCACCGCCAGCGCCAGCAGCCTGCGGGTTTCCGCATGCACCGCCTGCTCGCCGGCGTCGGCCAGCGTGGCCTGCGGCACGCGCGGCGCCTGGGCGAGGAAATCCAGCGACGCGACGAGCGTGCGGGCGCCGTCGCGCTGCACCGCCACCGTTTCGACCACCGGCACGCCGAGCTCGCGCTCCAGCACCGGCAGATCGATGGAGATGCCGCGCCGGCGCGCCGCGTCGGCCATGTTGACCGCCACGATCATCGGCCGGCCGAGCTCGCGCAGCTCCAGCACGAAGCGCAGGTGCAGGCGCAGGTTGGTCGCGTCGACCACGCACACCAGCACGTCCGGCGCGGGCTCGCCGGGCAGGAAGCCGCGGCACAGGTCGCGGGTGATCGCCTCGTCCAGGCTCGCCGCGTGGAGGCTGTAGGCACCCGGCAGGTCGAGCAGCGCGTAGCTGCGGCCGGAACCGCCCTGGAAGCGCCCTTCCTTGCGTTCCACCGTGACGCCGGCGTAGTTGGCGACCTTCTGCCGGCTGCCGGTCAGCAGGTTGAACAGCGCGGTCTTGCCGCAATTCGGATTGCCGACCAGGGCGACCCGCAGCGTCGCATCGGTGGCGAAGGCCAGCGGCGGGTTCACGCGGCCACCTCGACCTGCACGCGGACCCGCTCGGCCTCGCTGCGGCGCAGCGCGAAGCGGGTGAAGCCGACCTGGACCAGCAGCGGCTCGGCGCCGAGCGGGCCGGAGGCCATCACCTCGACCGGCTCGCCCCGCACGAAGCCGAGCTCGCGCAGGCGCCGCGCGATCGGATCGTTGGGCGCGCGGTCCTCGACGTGCTCGACGATGGCGGCGATCCGCCGCGGCAGGTCCGTCAGCCTCACGGAGGGAGACCTAAATGGGAATTGTTCTCAATCATAGCGCCAGCCGGGCGCCGCGTCTTGCGCTGGATCAATTCCGGCCCGGACGGCGGCGACCGGGCGCCCGCCACGCCTGCGGCTATCATTCAGTTTTTCCCCCGCGCCCCGCCCCATGAGCGAACCGCTGCTCGTCCACGTCGAAGCCGGCATCGCCCGCCTGCGGCTCAACCGGCCCGCGCTGCACAACGCCTTCGACGCCGCCCTCATCGCGGCGCTGACCGCGGCGCTGGAACGGGCCGGCTCGGACCCGGGCGTGCGTGCGGTGGTGCTGGAAGGCGAAGGCGCCTCGTTCTCGGCCGGCGCGGACCTGCACTGGATGCGCGGCATGGCCGCGGCGTCCGAGGCCGAGAACCGCGCGGACGCGCTCGCCCTCGCCCGCCTGATGCGCACGCTCGACGAGCTGCCCCGCCCGACCATCGCCCGCGTGCATGGCGCGGCGTTCGGCGGCGGCGTCGGCCTGGTCGCCTGCTGCGACATCGCGATCGGCGCGCCGGAAGCGAAGTTCGGGCTGACCGAGAGCCGGCTCGGCCTGCTGCCGGCGGTGATCTCGCCCTACGTCATCGCCGCGATCGGCCCGCGCCAGGCGCGGCGCTGGTTCGCGACCGCGGAGGTCTTCGATGCGCAGGAAGCGCGGCGGATCGGCCTGCTGCACGAGGTGGTCGCCGCGGAGGCGCTCGACGCCGCCGTCCAGCGCCAGCTCGACCTGCTGCGCAAGGCCGGCCCGCGCGCGGCCGCCGCGGCCAAGGCGCTGGTGCGGCGCGTGGCCGCGGGTGGCGACGGCGCCACCCTCGACGCCGCCAACGCCGACCTGATCGCCGCGCTGCGCGTCTCCGCCGAAGGCCAGGAAGGCCTGTCCGCCTTCCTCGACAAGCGCAAGCCGTCCTGGTGCGCGGACTGACCGGAGCCACCGCATGCCCGACACCGCCAAGCCGCTGCTCAACCTCGACGAGATCACGCTGCAGCCCCGACCGCCGCGGTTCTCCGCCACCGGCGAGGCCGCGCAGCGCTACGACGCGCGCATGGCACAGATCGCGCCGCGCATCGGCGCCAGGCTGCTGGGCTGCAACGTGACCGCGGTGCCGCCGGGCAAGCGCGCGTTCCCGGCGCACAACCACCGGGTCAACGAGGAGCTGTTCTTCATCCTCGAAGGCCACGGCGAGCTGCGCGTCGGCGAGGCCACCTGGCCGGTGCGCGCCGGCGACATCATCGCCTGCCCGCCGGGTGGACCGGAGACCGCGCACCAGCTGCGCAACACCGGCGAGGCCGAGCTGAAATACCTCGCGGTCAGCACCAAGCTGTCGCCGGACATCTGCGAATACCCGGATTCCGGCAAGTTCGGCGTCATGGCCGACTTCGGCACCGACGCCGCCGGCGCGCCGCGCGGGTTCCACTACATCGGCCGCACCGGCGACGCGCACGACTACTGGGAAGGCGAGTAAGGCATGCTTCGGAAAGGGATGTTCGGGAAGATCCTGGTCGCCAACCGCGGGGAAATCGCCTGCCGGGTGATCCGCACCTGCCGGCGGCTCGGCATCCGTACCGTCGCGGTGTACTCGGACGCCGACGCCGACGCGCAGCACGTGCGCCAGGCCGACGAGGCCTGGCGCATCGGCGGCCCGCGCCCGCAGGAGTCCTACCTGCGCGGCGACGCCATCCTCGAGGTCGCCAGGCGCAGCGGCGCGCAGGCGATCCATCCCGGCTACGGCTTCCTCAGCGAGAACGCGGACTTCGCCGACGCGGTGGAAGCCGCCGGCCTCGCCTTCATCGGGCCGCAGGCGGCGTCGATGCGGAAGATGGGCAGCAAGGCCGGCGCCAAGGAGCTGATGCAGGCGGCGGGCGTGCCGGTGGTGCCGGGCTACACCGGCGAGGACCAGTCGCCCGACGTACTGCGGCGCGAAGCCGACCGCATCGGCTATCCGCTGATGATCAAGGCCGCGCACGGCGGCGGTGGCAAGGGCATGCGCATCGTGCGCGCGGCCGGCGAATTCGCCGCCGCGCTGGAAAGCTGCCAGCGCGAAGCCGCGAATGCCTTTGGCCGCGACCGCGTGCTGCTCGAGCGTTACGTGGAAACGCCGCGGCACATCGAGATCCAGGTGTTCGGCGACGCGCACGGCAACGTCATCCACCTCGGCGAGCGCGAATGCTCGGCGCAGCGCCGCTACCAGAAGGTGCTGGAGGAATCGCCCTCGCCCTTCGTGACGCCGGCGCTGCGCGCGGCGATGGGCGCGGCCGCGGTGCAGGCCGCGCGCGCGATCGACTACGTCAACGCGGGCACCGTGGAATTCATCGTCGCCCCGGACGGCGGCTTCTACTTCATGGAGATCAACACCCGCCTGCAGGTCGAGCATCCGGTGACCGAGCTGGTGACCGGGCTGGACCTGGTCGAGTGGCAGCTGCGCGTCGCCGCCGGCGAGCCGCTGCCGCTGGCGCAGGACGCGGTGGTCCAGCGCGGCCACGCGATCGAGGTGCGGCTGTACGCGGAAGACCCGGAAGCCGGCTTCCTGCCGGGCTCCGGCACGCTCGAGCGGCTGCGCCTGCCGGCGCCCTCGGCGCACGTGCGGATCGATTCCGGCGTGGTCGAAGGCGATGCGGTGACGATCTTCTACGACCCGATGATCGCCAAGCTGGTCGTTTGGGACGTCGATCGCGCCAGCGCCCTCGCCCGCCTGCGCGATGCGCTCGCGCAGTGCGAAGTCGAGGGGCCGAAGTCGAACATCGCCTTCCTCGAGCGGCTGGCGCGGCATCCGGCGATCGTGGACGGCACGATCGACACCGGCTACCTCGACCGCCACCTGGACGAATTCCTGCCGGCGCCCGAAGTCGACGCCGACCTGCTGCTCGCCGCCGCCACCGCGCGCCTGCTCGCGCAGGAGGCCGAGGCGCGCGCGGCGGCCGCGCGTTCCGGGGATCCGGGGTCGCCGTGGGCGATCGCCGACGGCTGGCGGCTCGGCCACGCGGGCAAGCGCGAGCTCGCCTTCCTGCACCGCGGCGACCGCCTCGACCTCGTCGCCCACGGCAGCGCCGGCGACTACCGCCTCGAACACGCGGGCGCGACGCTGGCGATCTCCGGCGCGCGGCTGGACGGCGACCAGCTCAGCCTGCGCATCGGCGAACACGGGCGCCGCTTCCGCGTGCTGGCCGACGACCGCCGCGTTCTGGTGCACGACGGCGAGCGCCGGCTCGCCCTCGCGCCGATCGCGGCCTACCGCAGCGGGGCCGGCGCGCAGGGCGCCGGCGACGACCGCATCGGCGCGCCGATGCCGGGCCGCGTGGTGCTGGTCAGGGCCCGGCCCGGCGATCCGGTCGCCGCCGGCCAGGAACTGCTGGTGCTCGAAGCGATGAAGATGGAGCTGGCGCTGAAGGCGCCGCGCGACGGCGTGGTCGCCGAAGTGCGCGCGCAGGCCGGCGATTTCGTCGAGGCCGACGCGGTCCTCGTCCTGCTGGAGGCCTGACATGTCCCTGCCTGCCCACGTCCGCATCGTCGAGGTCGGCCCGCGCGACGGGCTGCAGAACGAGAAGACGCTGGTCGGCACGGCCGACAAGATCGCGTTGATCGACCGGCTCTCGGCGACCGGCCTGCGCACGATCGAGGCGACCAGCTTCGTCAGCCCCAGGTGGGTTCCGCAGCTGGCCGACGCCGCCGAGGTCCTCGCCGGCATCGACCGCCGTCCGGGCGTGTCCTATCCGGTGCTGGTGCCGAACGAACAGGGCTACGACCGGGCGCGCGCGGCCGGCGCCAACGAGGTGGCGGTGTTCACCGCCGCGTCGGAGGCATTCAACCGCCGCAACATCAACGCCTCGATCGACGAGTCGATCGAACGCTTCCGCCCGGTGCTGGAGCGCGCCGCCGGCGATGGCGTGCGCGTGCGCGGCTACGTGTCCACCGTGCTCGGCTGCCCCTACCAGGGCGAAGTACCGGTGGCCGACGTGGTGCGGGTTGCGCGGCGCCTGCATGCGCTCGGGTGTCACGAGATCTCGCTCGGCGACACCATCGGCATCGGCACGCCCGGCAAGGCACGCGCGATGCTGCGCGCGGTCGCCGCGGAAGTGCCGATGGCCGCGCTCGCGGTGCACTTCCACGACACCTACGGCCAGGCGCTGGCCAACCTCCTCGCCTGCCTGGAGGAAGGCGTGGCGGTGGTGGACGCGGCGGTGTCGGGCACCGGCGGCTGCCCGTACGCGAAGGGCGCGAGCGGCAACGTCGCCACCGAGGACGTGGTCTACATGCTGCACGGGCTGGGAATCGACACCGGCGTCGACCTCGATGCGCTGGTCGACACCGGCCGCTGGCTGGCCGCCCTGCTCGGCCGCGACGGCGGCAGCAAGGTCGGCCGCGCGCGGGGCGCTGCGTGAACATCGACGCGCTGCGCAGGCGCTTCGCGCTGCCGCAGGGCGTCGACGTGCACGAACTGCTGGCCGCGCTGCACGCGGCATGCGACGACCCCGACGTCCCGCCGCCGCTGCGCGTGCTGGTCGAGCGGGCCTGCGAAGCGCTGCATGCGGCGACGATCGACGCCGAAGGCGCGCGCCAGCGCTACCAGGCGCTGTTCGACGCCGTGCCGGACCCCGTGCTGATCCTCGGCGCCGACGGCCGCATCCTCGACGTCAACCGCGCCGCGGTGGCCGCCTGCCAGCGGCCGCGGGCGGAGCTGGTCGGCCTGCCCGCCGACGAGATCAGTCCCGGCCTGCCGAAGGAACACATGGCGCTGGTGGTGGAGGCGCTGGCCGGCGGCGACAGCCACGTCAATGCGCTCAGCTACCGCCGCGCCGACGGCACCCATTTCCCCGTCGAGGTGCATTCGGCCACGTTCGACCACCGCGGCCGCCCGGCCGTGCTGGCGGTGGCGCGCGACCTCAGCGGACGCGCCGAGGCCGAGCTGCGCTATCGCGAGCTGATGGAGATGATCGACAAGGGGATCATCGTCGGCGACGGCGCGGGCCGCATCGTCCAGGTCAACGCCGCGGCGTTGCGCATCCTCGGCATCGGCGACGAACACGAGTTGCAGGAAGACCTGCGCGACCAGGTCTGGGTGACCTTCGACGAACCCGGCCGGGAGGTGCCGCGCGACGAGCAGCCGGCCACCTACGCCCTGCGCACCGGCCGCATCGTCGAGAGCACCGTGCTCGGCTTCTACAGCCGCCGCAGCCGCCAGCTGAAGTGGCTGTCGGTCACCTGCGTGCCGCAGTTCGCGCCCGGCGGCGGCAAGCCGGCGCGCGTGCTGTCGCTGTTCTCCGACGTCACCGCGCTCAAGCGCGACAGCGCGCTGTTCGACCGCGTGCAGGCGCTCGCCCACATCGGCGGCTGGGAATGGGACGCGGGGCGCGACCGCCTGCACCTGAGCGACGAGGCGGTGCGCATCCTCGGCCAGGGCGAGGCGCCGGCCACGCTCGCGCGGATGGAGGCCTGCCTGGTCGAGACCGAGCGCCCGCGGCTGCGCGAGGCGGTCGGGCGCATGCTCGCCGGCGGCGGCGGCTTCGACCTCGAACTGCAGGGCCGCCGCGGGGACGGCCACGCGTTCTGGGTGCGCTGCATCGGCGAGGTCCGCGTCGGCGAAGCGCTGTCGCAGCGCCTGACCGGCACCCTGCAGGACATCACCGAGCGCAAGCAGGCCGAGGAAACGCTGCGCGTGCAGGCCCGCACCGACCCGCTCACCGGCCTGCTCAACCGCGACGCCATCCTCGGCGAACTCGAGGCGCGCCTCGCCGACCCGGTGCTGTCGCGCGTGGCAGTGCTCTACATCGACCTCGACCGCTTCAAGCTGGTCAACGACGTGCTCGGCCACGCCGCCGGCGACGAACTGCTGGCTTCCGCGGCGCGGCGCATCGTCGACGCCACCGGCACCGAGGGCCTGATCGCGCGCTTTGGCGGCGACGAGTTCCTGGTCGTGTGCAGCGTGGCCGACGACCCGCACACGCCCGAGCGCGTCGCCAAGCGCATCCTCGCCGCGTTCGCCGACAGCTTCTGCTTCGGGGCCGAGGAGTTCAGCGTCACCGCCAGCATCGGCATCGCGCGCGCTCCCGGCGACGGCGACCGGCCGCAGGTGCTGATCCAGAACGCCGACGCGGCGATGTACGAGGCCAAGCGGCGCAGCCGCAACGGCTGGCAGGCGTTCACCCCCGCGCTTGCGTTCTCGCAGCAGGAGCGCCTGCGCATGGAGACGCAGCTGCGCCGCGCCGCCGACAACAACGAATTCCACCTCGTCTACCAGCCGCAGGTGGACCTGCGCCGCGGCGGCGTGGTCGGCGCGGAGGCGCTGATCCGCTGGAACAGCCAGCAGCTGGGCGAGATGCGCCCCGACCACTTCATCGGCCATGCGGAAACCACCGGCGACATCGTGCGCATCGGCGGCTGGGTGCTGCGCGAGGCGTGCCGGCAGGTGTGCGCGTGGCGCGACGCCGGCCTGGGCATCGTCCGCGTGGCGGTCAACGTCTCCTACCGGCAGTTCCTCGGCGACGACCTCGCCGAGGTCGTGCAACGCGCGCTGGACGAGTCCGGCCTGCCGGGCAGCGCGCTGGAGCTCGAGTTCACCGAGCGCGTGCTGATCGAGGACGCGCCCGACACCCTGCGCACCTTCGCCCGCCTGCGCGACATGGGCGTGGTGCTGACCATCGACGACTTCGGCGAAGGCTACAGCGCGCTCAACTACCTGCGCCGGCTGCCGATCCACGGCCTCAAGCTCAGCCAGCACTTCCTGCAAGGCGTGCCGGGCAACAATTCCGACGTCGCGGTCTGCCAGGCGGTCGCGGGGATCGCGCGCAGCCTCGGGCTGGCGCTGGTCGCCGAGGGCATCGAATCGGAGGCGCAGCGGCGCTTCCTGCTCGAGCTCGGCGTCCCCGTCGGCCAGGGCTTCCTGTTCTCGCCCGGCCTGTCGCCCGACGATTTCGCCGGACGCCTCGAGCGCTCCCAACCCTGGCCCCCATGACCGACACCTTCCGCATCCGCCCGATCGAACCGCGCGACGACGCCGACGTCGCCCGCATCATCCGCACGGTGATGCCCGAATTCGGCGCCACCGGCTGCGGCTTCGCGATCCACGATCCCGAAGTGGACTGGATGCACCGCGCCTACGCGGCGCCGCGCAGCGCCTACTTCGTCGTCGAGCGCGACGGCACCGTGCAGGGCGGCGGCGGGATCGCGCCGCTGGAAGGCGGCGATGCGGCCACCTGCGAGTTGCGCAAGATGTACTTCCTGCCATCGTTGCGCGGCCTCGGCGCCGGCGCGGCGCTGATGGCGCGCTGCCTGGAGGCCGCGCGCGGGTTCGGCTTCCGCCGCTGCTACCTCGAGACGCTGACGGGCATGGACGCGGCGATGAAGCTGTACGAGCGCAGCGGCTTCCGCCGGATCGACGCGCCGATGGGCCACACCGGCCACGGCGGCTGCAACACGTTCTACCTGCTGGAGCTGGAGGGCGGAGGCTGAGTCGAGGCGGGCGCGACCGCCGGTCCCGCCGGCACCGTCGCCCGCGCGGCATCCTTCCGCCCGCAGCCGTCGTCCCACGTCACCGGAGGTGTCCATGCGTCCGTTCCGCCCGCTCGGCGTCGCCCTGCTGCTGGCCGTCGCCACCGCCACCGCTGCCGCCGCGGCGCCCACGCCGCCCGTGCAGGACCATCCGATCCTGCTGCAACCCGATCGCGTGTGGACCGCCGGCGACGACGCCAGCCACGCCGGCTGGGTGGTGCTGGTCCGCGATGGCGCGATCGCGGCGGTGGGCGCGCCGGAGACGGTGCAGGTCCCGGCCGACGCCGAACGCATCGCCCTGCCCGGCACGACCCTCGTGCCCGGCCTGATGGACCTGCATTCGCACGTGTTCCTGCATCCGTACAACGAGACGCTGTGGAACGACCAGGTGCTGAAGGAGCCGGAAGCCGAGCGCGTGCTGCGGGCCGCGCGCCACGCCCACGACACCCTGCAGGCGGGCTTCACCACCCTGCGCGACCTCGGCACCGAAGGAGCGAACTACGACGACGTCGCGGTCAAGCACGCGATCGAGAAGGGGCTGATCGACGGGCCGCGGCTGTTCGTGGCGACCCGGGCGATCGTCGCCACCGCGAGCTACGGGCCGGGCCCACGCGGCTTCCGCGACGACCTCGTGCCGCCGCGCGGCGCGCAGGAAGTCAGCGGCGTCGATGCCGGCATCGCCGCGGTGCGCGAACAGGCCGGCCACGGCGCCGACTGGATCAAGCTCTACACCGACTACCGCATCGGCACCGACGGCAGCACCCAGCCGACCTTCACCGCCGCCGAGCTCAAGGCGATGGTCGAGGCCGCCCACCTCTCCGGCCGGCCGGTGGCGGCGCACGCGCAGGGCGACGCGGGCGTGCGGATGGCGGTCGAGGCCGGCGTGGACACGATCGAGCATGGCTACCGCGTCTCGGATGCGACGTTCCGCCTGATGCACGACCGCCACGTCGCGTGGCTGCCGACGCTGACCGCCTCCGAGGCCTACGGCGAATACTTCGAGCACTACGTGCCCGGCAAGACGCCGCCGACGCCGGAGATGCGCGACGTCGCCGACGCCTTCGCGCGCGCGCGCAAGGCCGGGGTGACGATCGGCTGCGGCAGCGACGTCGGCGTGTACCCGCACGGCGAGAACTGGCGCGAGCCGGCCTGGATGGTGAAGCTCGGCATGCGCCCGGTCGAAGCGCTGCACGCCTGCACCGACGTGGCGGCGCGGATCCTGCGCCAGCA
>JBQCFN010000107.1:0-4413 GCA_051959035.1 Lysobacteraceae bacterium
GACGACCGCCTCGTCCACGACCGTCGCCTCGTGGACGGGCGGGACCTGGGGCTGGACGGGATGCGAGGTGGGCGCGGAGGTCCGGTGGTGGGTCACCGGCACCGTGGGCGGCGGCGGGGGTGGCGGGGTGCGGTCCTGGTCGAGGATCCAGCGGATCGGCGTGCGGATCGCCTCGGTCGGCGTGGGTGGCGCGGTGACCGGCACCAGCAGCAACAGCAGCAGCACGCCGTGCACGGCGATCGCCGTGGCGCAGCCGAGGATGCGGTTGAAGTCGAGCCGGGGCACCTCGACGAAGCCGGGCGCGGGGGTCGGAAAGCGGGCTGCATGCACCATGGGCCACCTCCTGTCGGTTGAAGGGCGCGTCGCGCAGGGACGAACGCGCGGGCGGCGGCCGCGGGGTTGGCGCCATGCGACGCCGCGCCTCCAATCTGCGCCTGGACCTTTGCGCATGGAAAGTGGGTGGCCGCGGTGCCCCCGGCGGGACGCCGACGGGTGGCGCCGCCGGCTGGACGGGCGGCCGTCGGGGGGAAGCCGGGCGGGAAAGCGAAGGCCCGCTCGGGGGCGGGCCTTCGTCGGCGTGCTCAGTGCCTGCCGGCCGGATCGGGTGGCGGATCCGGATCGCGCCGCAAGCCGGGCTCGTCGGGGTTGGGCTGCGGCTTGCGGTCGGCGGGCGCGTGGGCGTCGCGACGGTCCTGCGGCTGGTCCTCGGCGTAGCCGGGGTTGCGGCCGCGCCGTGGATCGGCGGCCGGCTGGGTGCCTTCGTCGCGCTTGCCCATCGTGCTTACCTCCCGAGTTCGAACACCACGTCCAGGTCCGCGGCGAGCGTCGTTTCGCCCGGCGAGACCGCGGTGTCGGCGGCCTTTTCCATGCGTGCCATCGCCATCACCGGCATCGGCACCGGTGGGCGCGCGCCGCCGCCTTCGCCGATGCTGACGATGCGCCGCACCCGCAGGCCGAGCGCCTTGGCGTACATCGCGGCGCGTGCCTGCGCCTTGTCCAGCGCCGCGCGGCGCGCCTCGTCGTAGGCGGCGTCGGGCTGGTCGACCTCGAAGCTCGGGCCGTTGACGTTGTTGGCGCCGCTGGCGACCAGCGCGTCGAGCACCTTGCCGAGCTTCGCGATGTCGCGGACCTTCAGGTTGACCGTGTTGCCGGCCTGGTAGCCGGTGATCGCCGGCGGCTGGTTCTCGGCGTAACGGTATTGCGGGTTGAGGTTGATGCCGCTGGTCTGGACGTCGCGCGCGGCGATGCCCGCGGCGCGCACCGCGGCCATCACCTTGTCCATCTGCTGGGCGTTGGCGCGCATCGCCGCGTTGGCGTCGGCGGCCTGGGTGACGACGCCCGCGGAGATCGTCGCCACGTCCGGCACCCGGTGCGCCTCGGCGTGCGCGGAGACCTGCAGCAGCGTGCCGTCGCTGGAGGGCATGGGGGGCGCCTGCGCGCCTGCGTCGGTCATGGCGAAGGAAAGCAGCGCGGCGAGGAGGGGGGCGGCGAGGGCGGGGCGGAACAGGCTGGGCATGGAGGCTCCGTGTCTTGGGGGAGGGTCGTGGCGCAGCGGTGAACGAACCGTGAGCCGGAACGGGGTCGATGGCAAGGCGCGGCCGGCCGGCCGGCGGCCGCACGGTATCCTTCCGGGATGCTGCACCTCGCCTCGCAATCCCCCCGCCGGCGCGAACTGCTGGCCCGGCTCGGGCTGCCCTTCGCGACCATCGACGTCGACGTGCCCGAAGTCCGCGCGCGGGGCGAGGCCGCCGTGGACTACGTCCGCCGCGTCGCCCGCGACAAGGCGCGCGCCGGGCTGCGGGCGGCAGGCGCTGGCTGGGTGCTCGGCGCCGATACCGAGGTGGTGCTCGACGACGGCGTGTTCGGCAAGCCCGGCGACGCGGCCGGAGCGGCGGCGATGCTGCGCCGCCTGGCGGGCCGGACCCACGACGTCGTGTCGGTCGTCGTGCTCGCGCACGCTGGCGGCGAGCGCGAGGCGGTATCGGTGTCGCGGGTGACCTTCGGCCCGCTCGACGAGGCCACCATCGCCGCCTACGTCGCCAGCGGCGAGCCCGAGGGCAAGGCCGGCGGGTATGCCATCCAGGGCGCGGCGCAGGCGTTCATCGCGCACCTGTCCGGCAGCTATTCGGGCGTGATGGGGCTGCCGCTGTACGAGACCGCCGGCCTGCTGCGCGAAGCCGGGCTGCTCGCGGCGCCGCCCGCGATCCCTGCCGGGGCGGCGGCATGACCGAGGAGATCCTGGTCAACGTCACCCCGCGCGAGACCCGCGTGGCCGTGGTCGAGAACGGCATGCTGCAGGAGCTGCACATCGAGCGCGGCTGGTCGCGCGGCGTGGTCGGCAACATCTACAAGGGCAAGGTGCAGCGGGTGATGCCCGGCATGCAGGCCGCGTTCGTCGAGATCGGCCTCGACCGCGCGGCCTTCCTGCACGCCAACGACGTGCTGCGCGGCGCGCCGGAACGGCTGGGCGAGGAATCGCCCGCGCCCGCCGCGCCAACGCCGGTGCCGCCGATCACGGAGCTGCTGCGCGACGGCCAGGACGTCATCGTGCAGGTGGTGAAGGATCCGATCGGCAGCAAGGGCGCGCGCCTGACCACCCAGCTCAGCATTCCCTCGCGCTACCTCGTGCTGCTGCCGCAGTCGAAGGTGATCGGCGTGTCCGCGCGCATCGAGGACGAGGCCGAGCGCGCGCGCCTGAAGGCGCTGGTCACCGAGCTCGCCGCGCCCGCCGGCGGCCACGGCTACATCGTGCGCACCAACGCCGAAGGCCAGCCCGCCGAGGCGCTCGCCGAGGACATCGCCTACCTCAGCCGCGCGTGGGCGCTGGTCGAGCAGAAGGCGCGCGAGAACCCGGTCGGTACCCGCGTATACGAGGACCTCAGCCTGCCGATGCGCGCCGTGCGCGACCTGATGC
Organism: Lysobacteraceae bacterium; assembly: GCA_051959035.1. Lineage (GTDB taxonomy): Bacteria > Pseudomonadota > Gammaproteobacteria > Xanthomonadales > Xanthomonadaceae > JABFWF01. The sequence goes on from JBQCFN010000107.1 coordinate 2,915, forward strand.
GCCGCGACGTGGAGAAGGTGAAGGTGGATTCGCGCGAGACCAGCGAGAAGCTGCGCGTGTTCGCCGCGCAGTACATGCCGGGCCTGGCCGAGAAGATCGAACACTACGGCGGCGCGCGGCCGATCTTCGACCTGTACGGCGTCGAGGACGAGATCCAGCGCGCGCTCGACAAGGAGGTGCCGCTGAAGTCGGGCGGCTACCTGGTCATCGACCAGACCGAGGCGATGACCACGGTCGACGTCAACACCGGTTCCTTCCTGGGCCAGCGCAACCTCGAGGAGACGGTGTACCGCACCAACCTCGAGGCCGCGCAGGCGGTCGCGCGCCAGCTGCGCCTGCGCAACCTGGGCGGCATCATCATCATCGACTTCATCGACATGCACGACGCCGAGCACCGCCGGCAGGTGCTGCGCACGCTGGAGAAGGCGATGGCGCGCGACCACGCGCGCAGCACCGTGTACGACTTCTCGCCGCTCGGCCTGGTCGAGATGACCCGCAAGCGCACCGTGGAGTCGCTCGAGCGCCAGCTGTGCGAGCCCTGCCACGAGTGCGGCGGCCGCGGCATGCTGAAGACCGCCGAAACCGTCACCTACGAGATCTTCCGCGAGATCGTGCGCGCGGTGCGCCAGTTCGAGGCGGCGCGATTGCTGGTGATCGCCTCGCCCAAGGTCGTCACCCGGATCACCGACGAGGAATCGGCGGCGGTGGCGGAGCTGGAGGAATTCCTCGGCAAGTCGATCCGCTTCCAGGCCGACGCGCAGTACCTGCAGGAACAGTTCGATGTCGTGCTGCTCTGACCCGGCGCAGCGCCGGGCGCGCGGATGAACCTGCGCCGGCACTTCCACCTCGCGCACCGCACCGCGCGCCAGCTCGTCGCCGCCGCGCTGGTGCTGGCGGCGCTCGCCGCCGTGGCGCTGTGGCAGCTGCTGCCGATGGCGGAGCGGCATCCGGCCGAAGTCGCCGCGTTCCTGAGCGCGAAGGCGGGCCGGCCGGTGGCGTTCGATCGCGTCGAGACCGAATGGACGCGCCTCGGCCCGCTGCTGTGGCTGGACAACCTGCGCGTCGGCAGCGGTGCGCAGGTGGTGCGCATCGGCGACGCGGAGATGCTGGTCTCGCAGTATTCGGGCCTGCTGCCCGGCCACGCCTTCACCGAGCTGCGCCTGCGCGGGCTGGACCTCACGCTCGAGCGCAGCAGCGACGGCCAGTGGCACGTGCGCGGCCTGCCTGGCCAGGAACAGGCGGCGGGCGATCCACTGGATGCGCTGCAGGGCCTCGGCGAGCTGCAGGTGAGCGACGGCAAGCTCGCGATCGTCGCGCCCGCGCTCGGCATCGATGCGCGGGTGCCGAAGATCGACCTGCGCCTGCGCGTGGACGGCGCGCGCGTGCGCGCCGGGTTGCGCGCGTGGATGCGGCCCGGGCACTCGCCGCTCGATGCCGTGGTCGATTTCGACCGCAAGACCGGCGACGGCCGCGCCTACGCCGGCGCGCTGGACGCCGCC
>JBQCFN010000108.1:0-6374 GCA_051959035.1 Lysobacteraceae bacterium
GCGGTGCGCGAAAGCCTGCGCCAGCTGGGCCGGATCGCCGCGCGGCTGGTCGAGCGGCGCCTGCTGCAGCGCCACCAGCGCATCGCCGAGGCCATCGCGCACGGCGACCTCGGCGGCGTGCTGGTGTTCGACGGGCAGGGCCGCCTGGACTTCGCCAACGCGGCCGCGCACGCGCTGTTCGGCCACGAACTCGCGCCCGGCACGCCGGCCGATGCGCTGTTCCCGCCCGGGCTGCAGGCACAGGCCGTCTCCGAGTGGCTGGCCAGCGCCGCCGAGGGCGCGCCCGACCCGGCGCGCGACCTGCGCATCGCCGCCGCCGACGGCAGCGAGCGCACCTTCGAGGCCTCGCGCCGCGTGCTGCCCGGCGACGCGCCGGGCTTCGCGCTGGTGCTGCGCGACGTCACCGAGCGCCGCCTGCTGCGGGCCCGCCAGCAGCGTGCCGCGCTCAACGACGACCTCACCGGCCTGCCGCGCCGCGCCGCCTTCCTGACCGCGCTCAACGGCCTGCTCGACGAGCGCGCGCATCCCTTCGGCGTGGCCCTGATCGGGCTGGACAGCTTCCGCACCATCAACGACACCCTCGGCCACACCATCGGCGATGCGGTGCTGCAGCTGGTCGCCTGCCGCCTGCAGGCCGGGCTGCCGGTCGGCGCGCGGCTGGCGCGCTTCGGCGGCGACGAATTCGCCATCGCCTACCCGCGCACCGACGGCGAGCGCATCGACGCGCACCTGCGCGCGGTGCTCAACGACCTCGCGCGGCCGTGCCAGGTCGACAACCACAGCATCCACATCGAGGCCAGCGTCGGCGCGGCGATGGCCGACGCCACCGCCGGCAGCGACGAGCTGGTCGCGCGCGCCGACCTCGCGATGCAGCGCGCCAAGCACAACGGCGGCCGCCAGCTGCGCTACTTCGAGCCGGGCATGCGCACCGCCGCCATCGACCGCCGCCAGCTCGACCTCGAGCTGCGCCGCGCCTGCCGCGAGAACGAGTTCGAGCTGCACTACCAGCCGCAGGTGTGCCTGGCCACCGGCATGCCGACCGGCGCCGAGGCGCTGCTGCGCTGGCGCCATCCGCAGCGCGGCCTGCTCTCGCCGGACAAGTTCATCGACGCGCTCGCGCAGAGTTCGGTCGGCCCCGCGGTCGGCCGCTGGATCCTCGAGCGCGCCTGCCAGGACGCCGCGACCTGGCCGATCATCGACGGCCGCCGGCTCGCGGTCGGCGTCAACCTGTTCCCGGTGCAGCTGGACAACGAGCGCCTGCCGGGCGAGGTGGAGCACGCACTCAGCCGCAGCGGCCTCACCGCCGCGCACCTGGAGCTGGAACTGACCGAGAAGATCGCGCTGCGCGACGACGACGGCAGCACCGCCGACGCGCTCGCGGCGCTGCGCTCGCGCGGGATCAGCGTGGCCTACGACGACTTCGGCACCGGCTACGCCTCGCTGTCGGTGCTGCGCCGGCTGCCGGTGGACCGGGTCAAGATCGACCGCTCGTTCGTGCGCGACGTGCTCGCCAACCGCGGCGACGCGGCGATCGTGCGCTCGATCCTGCTGATCGCGCGCAACTTCGACCTGCGGGTGATCGCGGAGGGCGTGGAAACGCCCGAACAGGCCGAGCTGCTGCACGGGCTCGGCTGCCAGGAGGCGCAGGGCTTCCTGTACTCGCCGGCGCTGCCGCCGCGCGAGTTCGCCCGCTGGATCGCCCAGCGCGTGCGCATGGCCTCGCTGCAGCAGATGTCGGTGGCCGGCCATGCCTGAGGCGCTCGCCCAAGCCGGCGCGGACACCCGCGCGTTCGCCTTCGACGAGCGCGACTTCCGCCGCATCGCGCGGATGATCCGCGCGCGCGCCGGCATCCACCTCGGCGAGCACAAGCGCGACATGGTCTACAGCCGGCTGTCGCGGCGGGTGCGCGCGCTGGGGATGGAGCGGTTCTGCGACTACCTCGACTTCGTCGAGCACGAGGCCGACGCCGACGAGGCGCAGGCCTTCGTCAACGCGCTGACCACCAACCTCACCGCGTTCTTCCGCGAGGCGCACCACTTCGACGCGCTCGCCGGGGTGCTGCGGGCGGCGCCGCCGGGGCCGCTGACGCTGTGGTGCTGCGCGGCCTCCACCGGCGAGGAGCCGTGGTCGATCGCGATGACCGCGTGCGAGGCCTTCGGCACCGACGCGCCGCCGGTGCGCATCCTCGCCACCGACATCGACACCCAGGTGCTGGAGACCGCGGCGCGCGGCGTCTACGCGATCGAGCGGCTGGAATCGGTGTCGCCGGAGCGCCGCCGGCGCTTCTTCCAGCGCGGCAGCGGCGCCAACGCCGGGTTGTGCCGGGTCAAGCCGGCGCTGCAGTCGCTGGTGAGCTTCCGCCAGCTCAACCTGCTCGATGCCGATTACGGCCTGCGCGGCGGCTTCGCCGCGGTGTTCTGCCGCAACGTGATGATCTACTTCGACAAGCCCACCCAGCGCGAAGTGCTGGCGCGGATCGTGCCGCTGCTGGCGCCGGGCGCGCCGCTGTTCGCCGGCCATTCGGAGAGCTTCACCCACGCCGCCGACCTCGTCGAATCCTGCGGCCGCACCACCTACCGCGCGGTCGCGCGGGGTGCGCGATGACCGCCGCCGCGCCGCTCGCCCAGCCGGCCCCCGGGCGCTATTTCGACGGCGCGCTGCAGACCGAGGCGCTCAAGCTGCTGCCGGCCGACTACGCGGTGAGCGACGAGCCGATCGCGCTGGTGACCCTGCTCGGCTCCTGCGTCGCCGCCTGCCTGTGGGATCCGCTGCTGCGCATCGGCGGCATGAACCACTTCATGCTCCCCGAGGGCGACGGCACCTGCGCGCGCTACGGCGCCAACGCGATGGAACTGCTGATCAACGACCTGCTCAAGCGCGGCGCGCGGCGCGCGCGCCTGCAGGCCAAGGCCTTCGGCGGCGGCAACGTGCTGCGCGGCTTCGCCGATCCGGTCGGCACGCGCAACGCGCGCTTCATCGTCGACTACCTCGCCGCCGAGCGCATCCCGCTGCTCGCGCAGGACCTCGGCGACATCCACCCGCGCAAGATCGCCTTCTTCCCGCAGACCGGCCGCGCGCTGGTGCGCCGCCTGCCCGCCACCCGCGAACGCGAGCTCGCCGACATCGAGCGCGCCTACCAGGAGCGCCTGTCGCGCGCGCCCGCCAGCGGCAGCGTGGAACTGTTCTGACCTTCCGCCCCCGCAGGCCACCGAGGCCCGCCCCCGACACCCCCATGAAGCCCGCCATGAACCCGTCCGTCCGTCCCGCCCCCGCGCCGATCAGGGTCCTGGTCGTGGACGACTCGGCGCTGGTGCGGCAGCTGATGGCCGAGATCCTCGGCAGCGACCCGGGCATCGAGGTGGTCGGCACCGCGTCGGATCCCTTCATCGCGCGCGAGAAGATCAAGCAGCTCGCCCCCGACGTCATCACGCTCGACGTCGAGATGCCACGCATGGACGGCCTGACCTTCCTGCAGAACCTGATGCGGCTGCGGCCGATGCCGGTGGTGATGGTGTCCACGCTCACCGAGGCGGGCGCGCAGGTCACCCTCGACGCGCTCGCGCTCGGCGCGGTGGATTTCGTCGCCAAGCCCAGGCTCGACGTGGCCCGCGGCCTGGGCGCCTATGCCGCCGACCTGATCGCCAAGGTGCGCGGCGCGGCGCGCGCGCGCGTGGCCGCGCTGGCGGGCGCGCCGGCCAGGCCCGCGGCCGCAATGCCGCTCGCCTACCGCACCACCGACCGCCTGCTCGCCATCGGCGCGTCCTGCGGCGGCACCGAGGCGATCCGCGAGGTGCTCGCGCAGCTGCCGGCCGACGCGCCGGCCACGGTGATCGTCCAGCACATCCCGGGCAGCTTCAGCGGCGCCTTCGCCGAGCGCCTGGACCGCCATTGCCGGATGACCGTGCGCGAGGTGCGCGAGGACCAGCCGCTGCTGGCCGGCCACGCCTACGTCGCGCCGGGCGGCCGCCACCTGCGCGTGTTCCGCAGCGGAGCGCGCTGGCACTGCCGGCTCGGCGACGACGCGCCGGTGCGCCGGCACCGGCCGAGCGTGGACGTGCTGTTCGAATCCCTCGCCCAGCACGCCGGCGCCAACGCCAGCGCGGCGCTGCTCACCGGCATGGGCGACGACGGCGCGCGCGGCCTGCTGGCCCTGCGCCAGGCCGGCGCCGCCACCTTCGCCCAGGACGAGGCAACCAGCCTGGTCTGGGGCATGCCGGGCGCGGCGGTCGCGCTCGGCGGGGCCGGCGAAGTGCTGCCGCTGTCGCAGATCGCACAGGCCCTGCTCGCCAGCACGGCCGCCGACTAAAGCTCACCTCCACGGGCGCCGTTAAAGCCCGCAAGACCCGCAGTCACGAGATCGACGATGGACTCCCGCACCCTGTTCCGCCTCGCCGCACCGCTGGCCCTCACCGTGTTGCTGATCCTCACCGAGGCGCTGGGCTGGCCCGCGGGCGTGCGCTGGGGCGCGATGGTGGCGATGACGCTGGCCTGGCTGGCCTTCGCCTGGTTCGCGATGCACCCGCTCAACCGCGATGCGCTGCGCGAACAGACCCGGCTGCTGGACGAGCTGCGCAGCTTCGTCAACGCCGAGGTGCAGGGGTCGCGCACCGAGATCGAGCGCACCCGCGAACTGATCCGCGAGGCCGTGGCCAAGCTCGGCGGGAGCTTCGACACGCTCAACCGCAAGTCGCGCGAGCAGGGCGAGGTGGTCGCGCGCCTGATCGACCGCAACGGCGACGAGCGCGGCATGGACGTGTCGCGCTTCGCCCAGCAGGCCAGCCAGCAGATGGAGCAGCTGGTCGACGCGCTGGAGTCGGTGAGCGGGCAGAGCACCACCACCGTGACCCACATCGACGCGATGGCCGAGCACCTGGACGGCATCTTCGCCCTGCTCGAGGACGTCAAGTCGATCGCCGACCAGACCAACCTGCTCGCGCTCAACGCGGCGATCGAGGCGGCGCGCGCCGGCAAGGCCGGACGCGGCTTCGCGGTGGTCGCCGACGAGGTGCGCAACCTGTCCGAACGCTCGACCGCGTTCAACGAGCAGATCCGCCGCCTCGCCCACAGCTCCAAGGACGCGATCGCGCGCGTGCGCGACACCGTCAGCCAGATGGCCTCGCGCGACCTCGACCGCTCGCGCGGCGCGCGCGCCGAGGCGGCGGCGATGCTGGAGCGGGTCGAGGACATCAACCAGGGCCTGGGCAAGGGCATGCGCGAGATCGCCGCGTGCGGCCGCAGCATCGACGCCTCGGTCGCCGAAGCGGTGCGCTCGCTGCAGTTCGAGGACATCGCCACCCAGGCGCTCGGCGCGGCGTCGACCCACCTGGAGCGCCTGTCGGCGATCAACCGCGAAGCGACCGCGCTCAACGAGCTGCTCCATCGCGGCACCCCGCACGACGCCGAGCGGCAGGAAGCGATCCACCGCCTGGTGCAGCGCATCGGCCAGCTGCGCGGCGAATGGGAGCGCCCGCCGCACAAGCCGGTGATGCAGCAGTCGATGGACGCCGGCAGCGTCGAGCTGTTCTAGCCGGCGCCCGCGGTCCCGCGCGTTCGCCGGACCGCGCCGGCGAACATCGTTGGCGGGGTGAACATCGCTGGCGGGCTCGACCATCCGCGCGCACCGTTGCACACTGCGCGCATGACCCCGCAGGACACGCGTCCCGCGTGCAACGCCGAGCAGGCGGTGCGCGACCTCGCCGCAGGCATGCCGGTCGGCGTCCTGCTGCTGGAGGACGGTCGGGTGCGCTGGGCCAACGAGCAGGCGGCGTGCCTGCTCGGCCGCACGCCCGCCGCGCTCGCCGGCTTGCCCGCCGACGGCCTGTTCGCCGATGCCGCCGATGCGCAGGCCTGCCTCGCGATGCCCGCCTGCCACGCCACCCGCCTGTTGCGCGCGGACGCCGGCGCCTTCCACGCCCACGTGGGCATCCACCCGCTGCAGGTCGACGGGCACGCGCTCATGGTGCTGCACGTGTGCGACCTGACCGACAGCGAGCGCACCCGTGCCGAGCTCGCCCGCCAGCGCGAGGAACTGCAGACCCTCGCCCGCCGCCTGCTGAGCGTGCAGGAGGACGAACGGCGCACGCTGTCGCGCGAGCTGCACGACGACATCGGCCAGCAACTGACGGCGATCAAGCTCGGCGCGCTGGCCCTGCAGGACGAGACCCAGCCCGCGGTGCGCGCCGAGCTGCTCGACGAGATCCTCGCCACCGCCGACCAGACCCTGGCCAAGCTGCGCGACCTGTCGATGCTGCTGCGTCCACCGCAGCTCGACGCGCTCGGCCTGGAAGCCGCGTTGCGCTGGCAGGCCGAGCGCATGTTCCGCGCCGGCAAGCCGCGCCTTGAGGCGCAGGATCGCCTTGGTGTGGAGCTGCGA
>JBQCFN010000109.1:0-22437 GCA_051959035.1 Lysobacteraceae bacterium
CGCCCTCGGCCGGGTTTTGGGGGGGGGGGGGGGGGGGGGTGGGGGGGGGGTGCGTGGGGCGGTCGGCGCGCCGGGTCGCCGGCGGCGTCAGATCGGCATGTTCATGACGTCCTGGTAGGCCTTCACCAGGCGGTTGCGCACCTCGACGGTGGCGCGGAAGGCGACCTGGGACTGCTGCATGGCGACCATCACCCGGGCGAGGTCGGCTTTCGGATCGCCGAGTTCGAAGGCGGTCTGCAGCTCGAAGGCGGACTGCTGGGTGCTGCTGACGTTGTCGATCGCGTTCGACAGCGTCTGCGAGAAGCCGGTCGCCGCGCCGGGCGCGGGCGCCGCGGCGCCGGGCATGCCGGGCAGGGCGGTCGCGGGCGCGGCGTCGGCGGCGATGTCGCGCATGCGCATCTCGTGCGCGCGGATCTGGGACAGGATCGAGGAGATCGCGTCGGTCATCGCGGGAATCCGTCGTGGCGTCGGGGCCTGCACGGGTCAGTGCAAGCCGCGTGCCACGCCCGCGTCAGGCTTCCGCCGCGAGCTCGACCCCGGCCTGGCCGTCGCTGCCGATGCCGTACTTGCGCAGTTTTTCCACCAGCGTGGTGCGGCGCAGGCCCAGCAACGGCGCGGCATGCGCCACCACCCCGCCGGCCTGGGCCAGCGCGGCGCGGATCAGTTCCAGTTCGATGTGGGCGATGTGGCTGCGCAGGTCGATGCCCTGCGGCGGCAGGGTGGTGGTGGGCGACAGCGCCGACGGATCGGCGCCCGCGGGCGCGGCCTCCGCCGCCGGCGCATTGGCGCCGGCCAGCAGCGCGGTGGGCGACGGCTCGCCCTCCGGCACCCCGGCGCGGTAGCGCGCGGGCAGGTCGCCGCTGCGCACGGTCGCGCCCGGGTGCAGCACCGCGAGGCGCTCGAGCAGGTTGGCCAGCTCGCGCACGTTGCCCGGCCACGCGTAATGCTGCAGCGCGGCCACCGCGTCGGCCGACAGCCGCACCTGGCCGCGGCCGCCCTCGGCCAGCTGGCGGGTGATCGCCGCGATCAGGTCGGGCAGGTCGTCGGCGCGCTCGCGCAGCGCCGGCATCTCGATCGGGAACACGTTGAGGCGGTAGAACAGGTCCTCGCGGAACCGGCCGTCGGCGATCTGCGCCTCGAGGTTGCGGTGGGTGGCCGCGATCACGCGCACGTTGCACTGGATCGGGGCGCCGCCGCCGACGCGCTCGAACACGCGCTCCTGCAGCACGCGCAGCAGCTTGACCTGCATCGCCATCGGCATGTCGCCGATCTCGTCGAGCAGGAGGGTGCCGCCCTCGGCCATCTCGAAGCGGCCCTTGCGCTGGGTCAGCGCGCCGGTGAAGGCGCCCTTCTCGTGGCCGAACAGCTCGCTTTCCAGCAAATCGGGCGGGATCGCGCCGCAGTTGATCGCGACGAAGGGCTTGTCCTTGCGCGGCGAGCGCGCATGGATCGAGCGTGCGGCCACCTCCTTGCCGGTGCCCGATTCGCCGAGGATCAGCACGGTGGTGTCGAACGCGGCGACCTGGTCGATCATCCGCGACAGCCGCAGCACCGCGGGGCTGCGCCCGGTCGGCCCGAACGCCGGCGCCTCGCGGCGGGCGTCGTCGTCGATGCGCTTGAGGCTGGCGCGGCGCAGCAGTTCCTGCAGCTGCGCGCGGCGCGCCGGCCAGGCCAGCGGCCACACCGTGTCGGGATGGATGTCCGCGCGCCAGGCCGCGTCGTCGGGGTGGCCCGGCAGCTCCAGCACCGGCGGGTGCAGCGCCTGCCCGGCGAGCCAGCGCACGAACGCCGGCCACTGGGGGTCGCCGGCCACGTCGCCGGCGATCACCGCCACCCAGTCGCTGGCCCGGGCCCGGGCCAGGTCGATGTCGGCCACCTCGGTGGCCAGGCGCGGGCTGAAGTCCATGAACTCCAGCAGCGTGGCCAGGCGCTCGGCGCGCGCGACGTCGGCATCGAGCAGCAGGATGCGCGATTCGCTCATGCCGGCAGCTCCTCCGTGTCGCGCCCGGCCAGGCGCTCGAGGATCGGCATCACGTCGTGGATGTAGGCCAGCTTGCTGACGAAGGCGTCGGCGCCGGCGCGCAGGGTGTGCTCGCGGTGCTCGGCGTCGTCGAAATGGCTGGCGATGACGATGTAGGGCGCGCTGTCCTGCGCCTTGATCAGGCGGGTCGCCTGCAGCCCGCCCATCTCCGGCATCGCCAGGTCCATCAGCACCACGTCCGGGCGCAGCGCCTCGCACTGGGTGATCGCCTCGATGCCGTTGCAGGCCATGCCGGCGACCTCGATCCAGTCGAGCTTGCGCAGGTGGCGGATGGCGGCGTTGATGAAGCCGGGATGGTCGTCGACCAGCAGCAGTCGGAGCTTGCGCACGAGGTGTTCCTCCAGGAAGCGGTCAGGCCATCGCCGCGCGCGGCTGCGCGCGGCGCGCCAGCGCGGACGGGATGGCCAGCTGGTCGCGGTACTTGGCCACGGTGCGGCGCGCGATGCGCACGCCCTGGCGGGCGAGCAGGCCGGCGATCACGTCGTCGGCGAGCGGCGCGTTGGCCGGTTCGGTCTCGATCAGGCGCTTGACCATCGCCTTGACCGCCGCCGCGCCGACGCTGGCGCCTTCCAGCCGCACCGCGAACAGGCGCTTGAGCTCGAACGTGCCGCGCGGGGTCTGCAGGTACTTGCCGGTGGTGATGCGCGAGACGGTGGACTCGTGCATGCCGATCGCGTCGGCGACTTCCTTCAGGGTGAGCGGCGCGATCGCCTCCTCGCCGCGCTCGAGGAAGCCGCGCTGGCGCTCGACCAGCACCTGGGTGGTGCGCAGCAGCGTCTCGTTGCGCATCGCCACGCCACGCACCAGCCAGCGCGCCTCGTCCATCAGGCCGCGCAGCGCGGCGTGCTGGCCGGGTGCGTCGGACAGGGCGCGCTCGCAGTGCGGGGCGATGCGCACGCGCGGCAGCGCGCGTTCGTTGAGGGCCACGCGCCACTTGCCGCCGGCGTGCCAGGCGACCACGTCGGGCACGATGGCGCACGCGTCGGCGGCGACCGCCTCGACCGGATGCGGGCGCAGCGCCAGGACCAGCGCGACGGCCTCGCGCACTTCGGCGGGCGTCGCGCCGAGCGCCCGCGCCAGCCCGGCGTCGTCGTGGGCGGCGAGGGCTTCCAGCCCGTGTTCGAGGATGCGCGCGGCGCGGTCGCGCGCCGGGCCTTCCGGCAGCAGCGCCAGTTGCGCGCGCAGGCATTCGCCGGGGTCGGCGGCGGCGACGCCCGGCCATTCGCCGTGCAGCAGGCGCTGGCGCACGACCTCCAGTTCGGCGGCGTCCACGCCCAGGGCCGCCGCGCCGCGCTGGCACAGCGCGTGCACGTCGTGTTCGAGGTAGCCGCGCTCGTCGCAGTGGTCGAGCCAGAACGCGGCCATCGCCAGCGCATGCGGGCGCCATTGCAGGGAGAGCAGGGAGAGCAGGCGCTGGCGCCAGTCGCTGGATTCACCGGCGGCGATGCGCGCGGCCGCATCGTCCTCCCCGTCGCCGGTGTAGCCGCCGCCCGACAGGAACATCGGTTCGGGCAGCTCGTCCCACGCCGCGGTGTCCAGCGCCGTCGCCCCCGCGTCGTCGCCTTCGACCGCTTCCTCCTCCGCGTCCTCCTGCTCCAGCAGCGGGTTGCGCTCCAGCGCCTGGCGCAGCTCCTGTTCCAGCTGCGGGGTGGTCAGCTGCAGCAGGCGGATGGTCTGCAGCAACTGCGGCGTCAGGTTGAGCGTCTGTCCCAGTTGCGGGCGCAGGCCGGTCTTCATCGTGATCCCCTTCCGCGTGGTGGCGGTCCCCGGGGAACAGCTTGAACGGCGGCTGACGGACTTCGAATCGGGGAAAACCGGCGCCCGTGTCGGGGTCGCCCCGACATCGCGTCGCCTTTCCGGCGCGCCGCGTCAGTGCGCGTGCCCGGCCGGGCTGGTGCGGTCGTGCTCGCGCACCGCCAGCCGCAGCAGCTCCACCGCGTTGCGGCAGCCGAGCGCCTCCATGATCCGGGCGCGGTGGGTTTCCACGGTCTTGATGCTGATGCCGAGGTCGGCGGCGATCTGCTTGGTGGTGCGTCCGCGGCCCAGCGCGACCAGGATCTGGCGCTGGCGCGGCGGCAGCGCCTCGATGTCGCCCTTCTGCGCGCCATTGCGGCCATTGCGGGCGCGCGCGCCCTGCAGTTGCGGGGCCGAGACCTGCGGGCTGAGGAAGGTGCGGCCGTTCACCGCCGCGCGCAGGGCGATCTCCAGCTCGGCCGGCGCGCCCTCCTTGACCACGAAGCCGCTGGCGCCGCGCGCCAGCGCCGCGCGCACGTGCACCGGGTCGTCGTGCATGGACATGATCACCACCGCGCTCTGCGGCACCACCTGGCGCAGCTCGTCCAGCGCCTCGAAGCCGCCGCGCCCGGGCATCGACAGGTCGAGCAGGATCACGTCGGGCAGGTGCTGGCGGGCCCGGGCCACGGCCTCGTCGCCATTGGCCGCCTCGGCGACCACCTCCACGCCGTCGAAGCCCTCCAGCAGGCGCCGGAGTCCCGCCCGCACCAGCGTGTGGTCGTCGCAGATCAGCAGTCGCACCGCGTCGTCCCGGCTCCAGCCCCTGAACCCCACCTTAGCGGAGCGGGGGGGGAGGGGACAATGCGCCGGGCGCCTCCGCCGGCCCGCGATCGCGGGAGCGTGACCGCGGTCCAGCGGGACGTTGACGCCCTCAGCGGCGCCGCCGCTCCGCGATCTCGCGCCGGTGCACGCGGAACAGGTGCCGCTCCAGCGCGGCGGCCAGCGCCGGGGTCAGGCCCTCGAAGCGCAGCCACAGGCAGGCCTGGGGGCCCAGGTCCGCGCAGGCCAGCACCCGGACCGGCAGGCGCAGCACCTGCGGCAGGGCGTCGGACGGCTGCAGGCGCAGCCAGCCGGTGCCGCCGGCCTCGGCCGGCGGCTGCGCCTCGAGCCGGGCACCGAGCGCGGACCAGCGCAGGGCGCGCGGCGGGTCGCGGTCGGGCCCATGCAGCAGGCTGCCGACCAGGGCGGTGAGCAGGTCCAGGCGCGCCTCGATCCGCTGCAGGGCGAGCGCGACCGGGGCGTGCTCCTCGGCGTCCTCGCCGCGGCTGTCCTCGACCAGCGCGAGCGCCTGCAGGAAAGCTTCCGCGCGCAGCGCCTCGGCGTGCAGCGCGGCCGGGTCGAGCGTGGCGGGCTCGAAGCCGGCCGGGCGCACCTCGTCGCAGGCCAGCGCATCGCCGAACAGCGCGACGTCGGCCTCGCGGGCGTTCATTCCTCGTCGAGCCGGCGTGACTGGCTCAGGTACAGGTGGGCGGCGCGGCGCTCGCGCTGCAGGCGCGCCAGCGCCTCGCCGGCGGCGTCGCGCTGCTGCTGCAGCTCGAGCATGAGCTGCTGCTGCTCGACCAGCAGGTCGCGCCAGGCGGGCAGCTGGTCCTCCGCGGGCGGATCGACGAAGGCCGCGCGCACCTGCGCGTCGTGGCCGGCCACCAGCGCGCTGGCGCGGGTCCAGTCGCCGGCGGCAACGGCGCCGCGGATCTCGGCGGCGGGCAGGATCGGCAGGACGATGGACTTGGACATGACAACCCCCTTACGGCGCCGGAGCGGCCGGCGCAATGGCATTCCAGGCGGACTGCACCTCGGCGATCAGCGCGTCGGCCTCGCGCAGGATCGCCGGGTCGTTGTGCAGGTTGGCCTCGACCAGGCGGCGCTGCAGGTACTCGTACAGCGACTGCAGGCCGGCGGCGATGCTGCCGCCCGCCTCGTGGTCGAGCGCGCCATCGAGGCCGCCGAGGATGGCGATCGCCTCGGTGATCGACTGGCCCTTGCGCGCGGTGTCGCCGCGTTCGAGGCTGGCGACCGCGAGCTGCACGCGGTCGCGGAAGCCGGCGAACATCAGCGCGACGAGCTGGTGCGGGCTGGCTTCCAGCACGGCGCTGGAAACGGCGGTCTGTCGGTACTGGGCGGCGTAGGCGCGGGCGTTCATGGCGGTGGGCTCAACGGCTCAGGCCAGCGAGCTGCTGGGTCAGGAAGGAGGAGGTGGACTGCATCTGCGCCATCATCGAATCGAGCGCGGTGAACTGGCGGCGGTAGTCGGTTTCCATCTGGCTCATGCGCCGGTCGAGGTCGTCGCGCTGGGCGGCGATGCCCTTGAGGTGGTCGTTGAGCGACTTGGTGCGGCTGGCGAGCAGGCCGTCGTCGCCGAGGTAGGCGGTGAGCGTGCCGCGCAGGCTGGTGGCGTAGCCGGCGCCGTCGCCGAAGGCCTGGCGCACCGCGCCGGGGTCGCTGGCGAGGGCGGCGTCGAGCTTGGCGCCGTCCAGGGTGAGGGTGCCGTCCACCGCGGTCTTCAGGCCGAGCCCGGCCATGTCGGCGTAGGCATTGCCCATCGCGCTGCGCAGGGACTGGATGATCGCGCGCGGGGTCGCGTCGCCGCTCAGCGGGCCGCCGGCGTTGTCCTTGTCGCCGGCCGCGCTCTGCGTGCGCAGCGCGTTGACCGCGGCGTTGTAGGCCTTGACGAAGGCGTCGACGCGCGCGTGCAGCGAGGACGGATCGCCGGCCACGGCCAGCTTGAACTCCACGCCGGGCTGCGCCTTGGTGAGGTCGAGGGTGACGCCATCGACGAGGTCGGTGAGGTGGTTGCTGCTGCTGGTGCGCTTGACGCCGTCGACCCACACCTCGGCGTTTCCGGCGGGCGTGACTTCGGTGAGCGTGCCGCCACTGGTGCCCAGCACCGCCAGCCCGCCGTCGCCGCCGCTGGCGGTGATCGACACGCTGCCGTCGGTGCCGCTGCGCGGGGACGCCAGCACCAGCACGTCGCCGGCGTCGCCGTGCACGAGGCTGGCGGTGACGCCCTGGCCGCCGGCGGCGGCGTTGATCGCGTCGCGGATGTCGGCGAGCGTGCCCTTGCCCTCGGCGATGGACACGCTGATCGGGTCGTCGCCGCCGACCTGGATCGACAGGGTGCCGTAGCCGACCTGGGCGTCGCTGGCCACCGCGGCCGACTGCAGCTTCTGGGTGGTGGCGAGGTGTTCGACCCGTACCTGGTAGCTGCCCAGCACCGCGCTGGTGGAGGCGCTGGCGGTGAAGCCGGCGCCGTCGGCGACGGTGGCCTTGCGGCCCGGGTTGGCGCCGCTGCCCTTGAAGGCGTCGAGCGCCGTCTGCAGGCCCGAGAGCGCGCTGTTGAGCGCGCCGAACGCCGAGATCTGCGTGTTGGTGGTCGACTGGTCGCTGTTGAGGCGGTTGTCGGCGGGCGCGCGCTCGGCGGAGATCAGTTGGGTGACCAGGCCGTTGACGTCCAGGCCCGAACCGATTCCTGCGCTGACGATGCTGGCCACTGCTGCTGCCTCCGGCGTGCCCCGAGGGGCTCAATGCGGGTAACGGCCGGCGCGCGGCCATCTTGAGCGCGTGCAAGCCGCGTGCCACGACGGGCGCGCGAACGGTTCAGGCGTGGTCGTCGACCAGGCTGCCGCCGGCGTGCAGGCGGCGGGCGATGCGCAGCGCCGCTTCGCTGGGCACCTGCATGATGACCTCGCCGGAGCGCTCGTCGATCACGCTGACGGCGATGCAGCCGAGTTCTTCCTCGACGTGGAAGCGCAGGTGGGTGGAAGCGGGTGGCGCGAGCACGGCCAGCTGCTCGCGCAGCGCGGCCGGAGGGGTGGGCGCGGGTTGGATGGCCGGCGGGACCGGCGTGGCGGTCGCGGGCGTGGCGACGCCTGCGGGCGCGGGAGTCGCGGCAACGGCGGGAAGGGGCGCGATGTCGGGCATGGCGGCCTACCGGATGCGTGAAAGGGAGGCCGCTCGCGCGGCCTCCCCGGGTACTGCGTGGTGCCTTGGATCAGCGCAGCAGGCTGAGCACGCTCTGCGGCGCCTGGTTGGCCTGGGCGAGCATCGCGGTGCCGGCCTGGGTCAGGATCTGCGTGCGGGTCAGCTCCGCGGTTTCCTTGGCGAAGTCCGCGTCCATGATGCGGCTGCGCGCTGCGGTCACGTTCTCCGAGGAGATCTGCAGGTTGCTGATCACCGACTCGAAGCGGTTCTGCGCCGCACCGTAGGTGGCGCGCTCGGAGTTGACCTTGTCCAGCGCGATGTCGATGTCCTTGATCGCGTTGGTCGCGGCGTCGGCGTCGGCGGCGATGTCGCTGGCGCCGGTGATGGTGGCGAGGACCTTGGCGGCGCTGTCGCTGGCGGCCAGGCTGCCGCTGGTGCCGGCGGTGCCGCCGGACAGCTGGTTGCGCGAGACCGAGACGACGTCGTTGGTGGTGGTGCCGGCGCCGACCTGGAACGAGAAGGAGGTCGAACCGGTGAACAGCGAGGTGCCGTTGAAGCTGGTGCCGCCGATGACGCGCGAGATTTCCGACTGCAGCTGGGCGAACTCGGCGTCGAGGTTGGCGCGGTCGCTGTCGCTGTTGGTGGCGTTGGCCGACTGCACGGCGAGTTCGCGCATGCGCTGCAGCGAGTCGCCGATCTTGCCGAGCGCGCCTTCCGCGGTCTGCGCCAGCGAGATGCCGTCGTTGGCGTTGCGGATCGCGACGTTCATGCCGCGGACCTGGGCGTTCATGCGCTCCGCGATCGCGAGGCCGGCGGCGTCGTCCTTCGCGCTGTTGACGCGCAGGCCCGACGACAGGCGCTGGATGGAGGTCGCGAGGCCGGCGTTGTTGGTGTACAGGTTGCGCTGAGCGTTCAGCGACATGATGTTGGTGTTGACGACAGACATTGGTGGTCTCCTGGTTAATTGCCGGCGGGCAGGGCCACGTCCGGGGTTACCGCAGAAGCTGCCGTTGTGTGGCCCCGTCCTCTGCTGGACTAGGTAACGGCCATCGTTCGGCCGGCTTTAGCCGGGTTTCGGTCGTTTTTGTGATGGCCTTCCGGGAATGCGGACCGCGAGCGCCTGCACGCACGGCCCCGTGGCCGGTCCAGCGTCGGCGTATTCGCTACCCTGTTCGCCGTCCTGCATCCGACCGTTCGCTTGCCATGCACCCACGCGTCTTCGTCCTCAGCATGCCCAAGGCCGGCACTTACCTCATGGCCGAGCTGCTTGCGCGCGCGGGCCTGGCAGCCACGCAGCTGCACGTCAACGACGACAGCGTCGACGACTATGCGAGCCTGAGCCTCGAGCAGGGACGCGTGCAACCGGAACGCGCACGGCGGCAGTCCAAGCCGGTCGATGCGCTCGCCCTCATCGGGCCGGGCCAGTTCGCGGTGGGCCATCTGGCATACACCCAGGCACTCGAGCGGGCGCTGCAGGAATTCCACCTGGTGTTCCTGCGCCGCGATCCGCGCACGGCGCTGGTGTCGTACGTGCGGTTCCTGGTCGACTCCGGCCGCGCGGAGGCGCGCGGGGTCCCCTGGCGGCTGCAACCGACGGCGCCGCTGCGCCTGCAGCACTTCCTCGAGCACGAAGGGCTTGCCCACCTCGAGCGCTTCCGCCGGCTACTGCCTTGGGCGGGACACCCGGCGGTATTCCAGCTCCGCTTCGAGGATCTCGCCCAATCGCCAAGCGCCGAGACGCGCGCGCGCATCGAGCAACTGCTCGGCTGGCTGGGGTGCGCGCCGCAATCGGTTTCGTCCCTGTTCGAGCAGGTCCACGCCACGCCCACCATCACCAGTTCGGCGTCGCACAGCAACGCGCAGGGATGGTGGAACGACGCCGCGCTCGCCTGGTGGCGCGCGCATGGTGGCGCGAGCGTGGCGCGTGAGTACGGCTACGCGGAGGACTGAGCGCGCGCGAGCGCCTCGCGCAGCTCCGCGTTCTCGCGATCGAGCTGCTGCAGCCAGGTCGACAGCCCGAAGCGGCGCGTCTGGACGCGCTGCCAGAACAGCCCCGGCGCGCGGTCCAGCAAGGGCAGCGCTTGCAGCGCGTTCGCGCACTGCGCGGCCATGTCGGCGACCTCCGCCAGCTCGGCGAACCCGAAGGCGGCCGGGCATTCGGTGTTCCCCACGGCGCCCGCGATCGGCTGGGCGAGCGCCCTGGCCGCGACCCGCGTCCCGGTCAGGAACCATGCGCGCGCGGCGTCGACGTCGGTCGACAGGCCCAACACGCCCAGCCAGAAGGCGGCGGCGACCTGCTTGGTGCACAGCAAGGGACTGAAGGCCATCGCATCCAGGGCGAGCACGCGCTCGAAGCGCAGCGCGGCCTCGCTGCGACGGTTGTCGAGCAGGCAGGCGAGCGCGGCGGCGTAGCCCAGCGACACGCACCAGCGCCTGGCATGGGGATTTTCCCCCGAAGCGGACTCCAGGTACGCGTCGATCAGGTTGAGGACGTCCGCGACATGGCCGGCCTGGCGCCGTTTCAGGATCTGGTAGGCCAGCACGCACAGCGCCGCCCCGACATCCGCGCTTCCATCGGGCGCGGCCTCCAGCACGTCGAGCGCGAGCCGCACCAAGGCATCGTCGTCCCGCAGCCGTTCCCCCATCTGCACGAGCGGCCGGTAGATCCACGGCGCCTGGTAGTGCGCGGCGAAATCCAGCAGCGGCGCGTCGCCGATGCTGCCTTCGAACTCGGGGTGCGCATACGGCTGTGCGCCGGCACGCAGGGGGTGCCGGCTGACCACGAACAGCAACGGGTCGCTGCCGTCCTCCCCGCCGGCTGTGGCCGGCCAGCCGCGTTCCCGGGGATCGACCACCTGCTCGACGATCAGGTCCGCGCGTGCGGCCAGCGCGTCGGGCGACCAGTCTTGGACCGGCTGCGCGACGATCACTCCGCGGCCATCGGGCCGCAGCATGCGCACCACCTCGTCCACGGTCGGCGCTGCGTCATCCACCGCGACCAGCAGGTCGATGGCCCCGGGCGGCACCGCCGCCACCGCACGGGACGCGAAGCGGATGCCGTAGCGCTCGCCATATTGGCGGGCGGCCTCCGCGACAAGCGCGGCATCCGCTTCGTGCGCCGCCACGGATGCGCTCCGGGTGGTCGCAGCCAGCAACGCGGCACCCGCGCCGGCCTGGCAACCCAGCACGAGAACGCGGTCGCACGGGCGCACCAGCGCGGCCGCGAAGGCATAGCGGCCGAGCAGGCGCGGCGCCTGCGCCGGCGCATCGAACAGCGGATCGAACGATGCGCCGCCAGGCGCATGGGGCTCGAGCACCAGGCAGCGCGCGTCATCCGATCGCGCCAGCACCGGCGAACGCCGCAAGCCCGCCTGCTTCGCCATGGACCACAGGACGGCGGCCGGATGGCGCCCTTCCGGGAGCAGCACCAGGTGTCGCTTCACGACGCCGGCGAGCTGGGCAAGGGTCGAGGCGAGGGTGTCGGCGTCTCCGCCGGCCCACAGCACCGCATGATCGGGTGCGCGGTGGGCCAGGGCGGCAGCGTCGAGCACCTCGCAGCCGAGCAGGCGCAGCTCGGCGCCGATCGCGGCGGCGTTCGGCGTCACCAGCAGGAAAGCGCCGGGCCCCGTCAGCTCCAGCAGCCGGTGGGCGAGGCTGAAGGAGGGGCTCACGGGCGGGCCCCTGCGAGGCGGGCGCGATCACTCGCAATCCGGTCCGCGGGCCCGCCACCGCCTTCCAGGCGGCCCGGAGGGAAACAGGACGCGCAGCAGGTTCTCGGCGTCATGTCCACTCAGGCGGCAACCCGCATGGCCTTGTATTCGTCCAGCATCCGCAACGGGTCGTAGCCGAGGTCCAGCATCGTATCCAGGACCTCCGGCATCGCGAGGATCCCGTGCGCTTCCTGCGGCGAGATCTCGAATGCCCAGCGACGCAGGGCATCCTGCCGCGGTTCCTGGCTGCCGCCGAAGTAGGCGAATTTTTCCCTCGCCACCGCGGCTTCGCGTTCGCCCAGGTGGCGCAGCTCGCCTGCCCGGTCGAACTCCGGGCGCACCGCGTGCGCGCTGGTGTTGCCGCCGATGGTATGGAGCGCCTTCGCGTCCAGGACGTTGTGCGGCTGCCCGTTGATGAACCATGCCGCGCGGGACAGCACGGCATCCAGGTTGCCGACGAAGTCTTCGTGCCGGACGACCAGCATCGGGATGCCGAGCGAGGCGGTCGACCTCAGCGCGTGCCGATAGATGTTCCGCCAGCCCTGCGCCGCATGCTGCGCCGTGTGCCCGACCGAGCGCTTGTGGCTCGCGGCATATGCCCAGACCGATCGGGTGACCAGCAGGACGCGCGTCGGGATGGCCTGCAGCAGGCCCTTTGCGACGAGGTACCAGAGCCAGTCGGTGTTCTTGGAGCCGTCGATGACGTGCGGCGCATTGAAGCGGTGCAGGACCTCGAGGTAGCGGCCGATCTCGACGGACGCGGCATCGCCGATGGGCTCCTTCCGTTCGGTGAAGACCGGACAGTCGTACTCGGCATGCGTGACGCAGATGCTGCAATGCGACCGATAGCGCTCGGGCCGGTCGGCATACGCGGGAAAGCCGAAACGATGCATCGTCTCGAGTTCGCCGGCATAAGCGATGCCGACGATGTCGTTCAGGGTCTGCCCGACCAGGCTGGAGCCGGAATAGGCGCTCCCTAGCATCAGGGTGAGGGATTGAAGGGGTGGCGCATCGTGGTCATGCATCCTGGGGTTCCTCTCGAACCTGGGGGCCGGCGTGCGCAATGCCGGTCGGAGCGTGGGCGGCGGTCGCGTCGTCGCGCGGCGACAGCGGCCGGAAGACGAGGTCGAGGGCGAGGTTGCGTTCGCTCGACACCACGCCGGCCGGCAGCATCGCCAACGCGGACTCGCCGGCGCAGAGCAGCAGGCCATCGCCGGCGTGCTCGATGCCATCGAGCACGAGGTGGCCGCTGACGTCGACGCCGGCATTGGGATCGGCATCGAGGTGCAGGTCGCCGGTGCGCAGCACGCGCGCCTCGAGCAGCTGCAGCCAGCGATAGCGCGCGCCGAACAGCACGCCGACGTGCGCATCTCCCTTGCCCAGCGGCACGCGCAGGCGGAAGCAGCCGTCGTAGGTGGCGACGGCGGCGGCGTCGCGGCGGATGGCGTCGTCTCCGCGCACGAACATCAGCGGCACCGTGTCCTCGCGCAGCGTCCAGTCCTTCGC
Source organism: Lysobacteraceae bacterium (assembly GCA_051959035.1). Lineage (GTDB taxonomy): Bacteria > Pseudomonadota > Gammaproteobacteria > Xanthomonadales > Xanthomonadaceae > JABFWF01. The sequence goes on from JBQCFN010000109.1 coordinate 12,970, forward strand.
GCTGAAGGCCAGGCCGAAGCGATAGGTCGCCATCATCGCCAGGGCCATCTCCATGCCCGCGTGGCGCAGTTCGTGCGGCGTGTTGATGCGCTGGTCGTCGCCATGGCGCGCGGCATAGAACAGGCCGTGGCGGCGCATTTCGTCGAGGCTGCGCGCGGTGTCGTGCAGGCGCACCACGCGGTCGGTGCCGAGGTTGAGCTCGAGCGCGAACTGGTCGTAATGGGCTAGTTCCGCCGCGTCGGGCAGGAACACCATGCGGGCGAACTCGGCGAGGGCGGCGTCGCGCAGCGCGTCGCCGTCCGGACGCGCGCCGCCTTCCGCGTAGTGGTGCTCGGCCGCGCGCACGAAGTCCAGGCAATGGCGCTGGATGCGCTCGACCTTCTGCGTCTGCTGCTTGTGGGTGGCGTTGCGCGCCAGCTGCGGCGTGCCGTCTTCGGCGTAGTCGACCACCGAGCCGGCGGCGGTCGTGCACAGGTTTTCGAGTAGCGACACGAACGGCAGCAGGGTATCGATCGTGCGCGCGTCGAAGCGGCTGGCATCGATCAGTCCGTGGCGGCTGTCGCCGGCGCCCGCCTGCGGCGTGCACATGAAGTACCAGCCGTGCAGGTCGACGCCCCAGTCCTGGCGCATCATGGGCGCCAGCACGCGCTGGGCGGTGCCGACGTAGCCGAGGTCGACGAACACCAGCGTGTCGCCCGGCGCGAGGCCGAGTTCGCGCTCGAGGTAGGTCTTCAGGCGTGCGCGGTAGGCGGCCGAGCGTTCCACGATGCGCGCGAGCGTTTCCGGCGCCAGCACCCGCCGCGCGAATTCCTGCGCGGGGCGCTTGTGCATGCGAGTCGCGGCGAGGATGCGGTCGGCGGCCGCGCCATCGATGCCGAGTTGGCGCAGCATCGCCTCGTGCTGTGCGGAAGCGGCGAACAGCGCGAGGTAGGCCTGCACGTCCTGCGCGCCGCGGAACGAGGCGGCGAAGGCGGCGAAGCGCGACAGGTACACCGGCTTGCCGACCTCCGCGCCGGCGAGCGCGCACGCCGCGGCATGCGGCAGGTAGCCATCGCGGAGCAGGAAGGCGAGCTTGACGCGGCGGCCCTGCGCTTCGAGCGCCTGCTTCTTGGCAAGCAGCCAGCTTGCGAAGGCGTGCATCATCGGGCCGAGGCTGGCGTAGCCGATCGCCTGGTCGATGTCGGCCTCGGCGTGCGGCATGCCGGCAAGCACCGGGTGGTAGCCGGCGGGCATCGGCCGGCGCGAGCGCACATCGGGCTCGAGCAGGCGCAGCGCGGTCGCGCGGAACTGCCTGCGCGCCTCGAGCGCCTCGGGCAAGTGCTTGAGCTGCAGGCTGGCGATGCCCGCGTCGCGCGCAGGATAGAGGTCGGCCAGCGGGTTGTCGCCGACGTGCAGCATGCGCGCGACCGGCAGGTGCAGCCGGTCTCGGATGCGCTTGAACAGGCCGGCGGTCTTGCCGGTGCCGTGCTCGCTGGAGACGACGATGCGGCGGATCGCGCCGAATGCGTCAGCCGGCAGACAGGCCTGCAGCAGCCTGCGCAGCTGCGGTTCGCGCAGGTAGGTGTCCGAGATCACCATCACCTCGAGACCGCGCGCCCTGGCGTCGCGCAGCAGCGCCACCGCCGCGGGCAGCGCGTGGCAGGCCTGCATTTCCGCCGCCAGTTCGGCTTCTTCCAGCACGGCCACCTCGTCGCCGGAAATGCCGGGCACGGCGGTGCGGTAGATCTCGTCGAGGGTGACTTCGTGCGAATCGCGCTGCACCGCGGCCAGCGCGCGCGCCTGCTGCTCGGCGCGCACGCGCAGGCGGGCGTCGAGGCCGTGCGAGCGCCAGGCCGGGTCCTGCTGAAGGGTGTAGAAGACGTCGGCCGGGTGGTCGACGCGCCGCCACAGGATCGTGTCGAAGCAGTCGAGCGACAGGAGTTTGACGCGCGGATGCGCGGCGAGCAGCGAGCCGAGTTCGCCCACCGAGACGGTATCGTCGGCGGAAGCGTCCGGGCGGAGGGCGGGAGCGGACATGGCGGGGCGGCGGAATGGCGTCGTCCCCTTCATGCAAGCCGCGTTCCAGCGCCGCGAGCGTCCATGCAGGAGCGTCGAAAGCCGCGTCCGGTGCGCGCTGGTCGCGGCTTGGGCCGGTCCCAACAGGGCGCTTGCGCCGCGAACAAAGAGCTAGCGGCTGTAAGTCGCTTCTGCGGAAGCGGGCTCAGAACTTGTCGAACAGCGAGCTCGCCTGCAGCTTGACCATCAGCTGCTGGGCGGCGTCGAGCGCGACCATCTTCAGGTTGAGCTGGCTGATCGCCGCGGGCAGGTCGGTGTCGCGCAGGTCCGAGAGCATCTTGGTGAAGTTCTCGGTGTCGGCGCCGCGGCGGTCTTCCGCGTTGTCCAGCGCGCTGCGGCGGATGCCGGTGTCGGCGCGCAGGTCGAGCAGGTGCTGCTGGGCCATGTCCAGGCTCTTCTGGCCGTCGCGGATGGCGTTGGCGCGGCGGGCGACGTCGGCGGCGCCGTTTGCCGGCGCGTCGAGCGCGTCGGCGAGCTGCTGCAGCGAGGCGAACACGTCCTGGTTGGGCGCGCGGCCCAGGCGGAAGCTGTCGCCGGCGGCGGGCGCGCCGCTGACCTGGAACTGCACGCCCTGCGCGGTCACGGTCTGACCGCTGGTCCAGCTGCCGGATACCGGCGGCGACAGCGGATTGCCGCTGCCGTCGACGACCTCGTAGGTGCTGGAGGACGTGAAGCGCAGGGTGAGCGTGGCGCCGTTCCAGGCGGCGGGATCGACCACCTGCGCGGTTTCCAGCACGCCGCTGCCGGTGTTCGTGCTCGCGGCCAGGCCGCGGGCGATGCCGTCGCCGGTGGGCACGCGCAGGAACACCTCGCTGCCGGCGTTGGCGTCGGCGACCGCGACGTCGGGCGCGACGTCGACCTGGTTCTGCCCGTCGTCGCCGTTGTAGGCGACGCTGCCGGCGTTGTCGGTGAAAGGCACCACGCCGTCACGGGTGCCGGCGAACAGCTGCCGGCCCTGGCCGTCGTCCCGGTTGGCGATCTGCAGCAGGCTGGCGCGCAGGCTGCGCAGCTCGAGCGCGATGGCGTGGCGGTCGTTGTCCGACAGCGCGTCGCTGTTGGCCTGGGTCGCGAGCTCGCGCGCGCGCCCCAGCACGTCGCCGGCATCGCTCAGCGCGCTTTCCTGCTGGGTGAGGCGGTTGCCGACCAGGGTCGCGTTGCGGTCGTACTGGGCCAGGCGGGCGAGCACGTGGTCGAGCTGCTGCGCCGAGGCCATGCCGGTCGGGTCGTCGGCCGCGCGGGTCAGCTTCACGCCACTGCTGATCTGCTGCTGCAGCTTGGCGATTTCCGCCTGGCGCAACTGCAGGTTGGCCAGGCCTTGCGAATACATGCCGCTGGTGGAAACGCGCAGGGCCATGGTGCCTCCGTCAGCCGCGCACCGCGGCGAGCAGGGTCTGGAACACGGTGTTGGCGGTCGACATCACCTGCGCCGCGGCCTGGTAGGCCTGCTGGTAGCGCAGCATGTTGGCGGCCTCCTCGTCGAGGTTGACGCCCGACACCGATTCGCGCTCGGCATCGATCTGGTCGTGGATGGCCTGTTGCGCCTGCAGCGAGAGCTGCGCGTGGCGCGCGTCGCCGCCGACCTGGGCGGTGAGCTGGGTGATGCCGGAGGTGATGCTGGTGGTGCCGCCGTCGAGCACGCCGGCCTGGTCGAGCGCGGCCAGCGCGCGCGCGTTGGCGTTGTCGGCCGAGCGCGGCGGCGTGCGCGCCAGGGTGAAGCTGTCGCCGGCCGCGGGCGTGCCGTCGAGCGAGAGCGACCAGCCGCCCGCGGTGATCGGCGTGCCGGCGGTGTAGGCGTAGGGGCCGGCGCCGTCGATGGTGTAGGTGTTGCTGTCGAGGAAGTCGATGGTTGCGCCGCTGAAGGACGCGAACGCGGCCGCGTCGGTCACCTGGCTCGACGCCACGCGCGCGCCGCCGGTGTTGGCGCCGGCCGCGGCGACCTGCAGCGGGCCGGCCGCGGCGATGGTGTTCGGGCCGGTGAGCGCGAGCTTGAGCGTGCTGGCGGCGCCGGTGGTCGGGCTGAGGTCGAAGCGGTCGCCGGCGCTGGCGGCGCCGCCGACCACGATCGCCACGCCATTGACCAGGAAGGGGCTGGCGGCGGTGCCCGCGCCGCTCATCGCCACGCTGCTGCCGTCGTCCTTGCGGGTGGCCGACCACGCGCTGCCGTCGTAGCGCAGCACCAGGTCGGCGCCCTGCAGCGCGCCGGGGTCGGCCACGCTGGCGGCGAGCGTCGCGCTGCCGGTGTTGGACGCGTGCGCGGCGACCCGCGGCGGATCGATGGCGAACATCGCCGCGCCCGCGTTGCCGTCGTAATCCACGCCCGCCTGCTGGGTCGCGTTGTACTCGCCGGCGAAGGCGGTGGCGATGCGGCCGAGTTCGGCGCGCGCCGGATCCAGCACGTTGCCGCGGAATTCCATCAACCCGCCGAGCTGGCCGCCGACGCTGCCCACGCCCAGCGCCACCGTGCCCGCGGGCGTGGCCAGGGCGAGCTGCAGGCGCTCGGGATGGTAGGGGTCGGGCGTGGTCGACAGCGACTGCGCCTTGATGCCGAGCACCAGCGCCTGGCCGCCGGCGGTGAATACGTTCACCGCGCCGTCGTCCTGCGCCACGGTGCTGCCGCCGACCAGCGCGGCGAGCTGGTCGATGCGCTGGTCGCGCGCGTCGAGCAGGTCAGGCGAGGCGTTGCTGCCGGCGGCGACGATGTCGCGGTTGAGGTTGGCGATCTCGCCGCTCAGCCGGTTCACGTCGGTGACGCTGGTCGAGAGGGTCCGGTCGACCTCGTGGTCGAGCTGGGCGAGCCCGCCGTCGAGGGTGTGGAAGCGGTCGACCAGGCGCGAGGCCGCGGCCAGCAGCTGGCTGCGGGCGGTGCGCGAGGTCGGGTCGGACGTTACCGCGTCGACCGCGTTGGAGAACTCGCTCCACGGCTGCGACAGCGAGGTCGCGTCGTCGGACATCAGCGCATCGACGCGGTCCGACAGCGAGGACAGCTGCTGCAGGCGGCCGAGTTCTCCGCTGCTGTCGACCTGGCGCGCGAACACCAGCCCGTCGGCGAGCCGCTGCAGGTCCTGCACCTGCACGCCCGAGCCGATGTAGGTCTGCGCGGTGCCGGCGCCGGGGCGCGCGGCGAGGTCGACGCGCTGGCGCGAATAGCCCGGCGTGTTGACGTTGGCGACGTTGTGGCTGACCGTCGCCAGCGCGCGCTGGAACGCGAGCAGGGCGGAGGTGCCGTTGGAGAGCATGTCGCCCATGGCTTATCCCTCGGTGCGCGCCGGCGTGGCGATGGCGGCGACCGCGTGGCCCGCGTCGCCGAGGCCGGCGAGCGCGCGCTCGAGCGTGGGGCCATCGGCGATCGCGGCGATCTTGGCCGCGTACGCCGGATCGGTGGCGTAGCCGGCGTGCTGCAGCGCCTGCGCGAAGCGGCGGGTGTCCTCGCCGGTGCCGCGCGCGGCGGCGTAGCGCGGGCCGGACAGCAGCTTCGCGTAGTCGGCGAATGCGTCGGCCGCGCTGTGGTAGGCGCGGAAGGCGGCGCGCCGCGCCACCCGCATGCCACCGACGAATTCGTGGGTCGCGGCGCTGACCTGCCCGCCGAGCCAGTGCGCGCCGGCCTTGATGCCGAACAGGTTGTGCGATCCGCCACCGGCCAGGCGCTTGCCCCAGTTGGTTTCCAGCGCGGCCTGCGCGACCAGCGCCTTCGCCGGCACGCCGAGCGCGGCGGCGGTCTGCTGCGCGTGCGGCCACAGCGAGCGGACGAAGGCTTCCGGGCTGCTGCAGTCCAGCGGCGCATCCGGGTCGCAGGCCGGCGCCGGCGCGGGCGCGGGCAGTGCAGGCGGCGCCACCGCCGCCAGCGACACGCCGTGGCTGGACGGCGCCAGCGCCAGGCCGTGCAGGCCGGCCGGCAACGGCAGGCCCGAGGGCGTGGCGGCCAGCGGCAGCGGCGCGGACGGCGCGCGCCGCAGCGGCAGCGGGCCGGACGGCGCGGGCGCGGCGGGCGCCGGCGCGGTGCTCTTCTCCAGCTGGCGCACGATCGCCGGCGCGAGGCCCAGCCCGCGGCCCTGGGTCAGGGTCTTCGCGAGCTGCTGGTCGTACATCTCGCGATAGGTGGTGTTGTCGCCGAGCAGCGGATCGCCCGGCGTCGCCTCGCGCATCGACTTGATCAGCATCTGCGCGAACTGCTGCTCCAGCCCGCGCGCGGCCTCCTCGATGCGCGCATGCGAGGGCGCGGTCGAGGGAGCGAGCGGCAGCGGGGTGGCGGCGGGCAGGCGCATGTCAGGTCACAGGCAAGGCGCGTGCCACGGCGGCGGGACGGGCCATCAGATCACCTCGAGCTCCGCCCGCAAGGCGCCGGCCTGCTTGAGCGCTTCCAGGATGGCGACGATGTCGCCCGGCGCCGCGCCGACCGCGTTGACCGCGCGCACGATGTCCTCGAGGGAAGTGCCGCCATGGAACATCACCATGTGGCTGCCGTCGGCGCTGGCCTGCACGTCGGACTGCGGGGTCACGACCGTGGACCCGGCGCGGCCGAAGCCGTCCGGCTGGCTGACGCTGGCGCTTTCGGTGATCGTGACCGTGAGCGAGCCGTGCGCGACCGCCGCCGGCAGCACCGTCACCTGGCCGCCCATCACCACGGTGCCGGTGCGCGCGTTGACGATCACCTTGGCCGGCGCCGCGCCCGGCGCGACGTCGAGCGATTCCAGCTGGGCGAGGAAGGCGATGCGGTCGCCCGGCGGCGGCGCGACCTCGATGGTCACCCCGTCCAGCGCGTGCGCGCGGCCCGGGCCGAAGGCGGCGTCGATCGCGGTCACGATGCGCGCGGCGGTGGTGAAGTCGGCCTCGTGCAGGTTGAGGGTGACGTTGCCGGCCTGCGCGCTGCCCGGCGCGACCGCGCCCGCGACCGCGCGCTCGACGATCGCGCCGTTGGGGATGCTGCCGCCGTTGGGCGCGTTGACCGAGATGCGCGAGCCGTCGCGCCCGGAGGCGCCGAAGCCGCCGACGATGAGGTTGCCCTGGGCGATCGCGTAGACCTGCCCGTCGGCGCCCTTGAGCGGCGTCATCAACAGGGTGCCGCCGCGCAGCGAGCCGGCGTTGCCGATCGAGGACACGGTCACGTCGATGGTCTGGCCGGGCTTGGCGAAGGCCGGCAGCTCGGCATTGATCGCCACCGCGGCCACGTTCTTCAGCTGCGGATTGACCCCCGGCGGGATGGTCACGCCGAGCTGCGAGAGCAGCGTCTTCAGGCTCTGCACGGTGAAGGGCGTCTGCGAGGTGCGGTCGCCGCTGCCGTCCAGGCCGACCACCAGGCCGTAGCCGACCAGCGGGTTGCCGCGCACGCCGGCGACCTGGGCGAGGTCCTTGATGCGCTCGGCATGCGCCGGCGCGATCGCACAGGCGAGCAGAGCGAGGAGGGTCGCAGCCCGGGCCAGGCCAGGGGGCGCGCCCGCGGTCCCGGGCGCGCTTCGCGTGCCCGGGCTGCGCCGTACGAGCGATCGCAGGAACGTCATCACGATGCCCATCCTCAATACGGGAACAGCGCGGAGTTGAAGAACCGGCCGAGCCAGCCCATCGCGTTGGAGCGCGCGAGCGTGCCGCGGCCGCCGTAGACGATCTGCGCGTCGCCGACACGGTCCGAGGTGATCCGGTTGTCGGGGGAGATATCGGCCACGCGGACGATCCCTTGAATCTGCACCAGCTCGTCGCCCTGGTTCAGGCGCAGCTGCTTGTCGCCGCGCACCAGCAGGTTGCCGTTGCCGAGGTCCTGGACCACCCGCACGGTGATCTGGCCGTTGAGCTGGTTGCTCTGGGTGGAGTCGCCGCTGCCGCTGAACTTGCGCGAGCCGTCGACCTCGGCCTCCAGCAGGTTCTTGCCGTGCCAGGTGACCGACTGCCCGGCGATGGTCGGCGCGGCCATGCCCAGGCTGTTGTCCTTGTTCACCGCGGTCTGCGCGTTGGTCTTGGCCGCGGTGTTCTCGACCAGCAGGATGGTGAGCAGGTCGCCGACGTTGCGCGCCTTGTTGTCCTCGAACAGGCGCATGGACTGGCTGCCGGCGCTGGCGTAGATCGAGCCGCCACCGTCGCCGGCTTGCGGTCCGGCGTAAGCCGGCTGCGCGCTCGGGGAGGCCGGCGCGCCGCGCGCGGCGGCGATCGGCGCGGCGGGCACGGCCGCGTAGCTGGACACCGGCGCGAACGGATGCACGTCGCCGCTCATGCGGCCGACGGCGGCGCAGGACGCGAGGGCGGGCGCGAGGATCGCGAGGACTGCGAGGCCGGCGACGCGCCGGCACGCGACCCGGAAGGGCGACACGGTGTTCATCGCGGGCATCACAGGTTGTTGTTGAGGTAGCCCAGCATCGAATCGGTGGTCGAGATCGCCTTCGCGTTGGTTTCGTACGCGCGCTGGGTCTCGATCATCGACACCAGTTCCTCGACCACGTTGACGTTGGAGCCTTCCAGCGCGCCCTGCACCAGGGTGCCGACGCCGCCCTGGCCGGGTGCGCCGCTCTGCGCGGGGCCGCTGGCCGCGGTCTCGACGTAGAGGTTCTCGCCCTTGGCCTGGAGGCCGGCGGGATTGACGAAGTCCGACAGGGTGAGCTGGCCGAGCTGCACCGGCGCCGCCTGGCCGGCGACCTGCACGCTGACCGTGCCGTCGGCGCCGATGGTCACGCTCTGCGCGCCCTCCGGCAGCTGCAGGCCGGGCTGCACGGCATAGCCCTCGTTGGTGACCAGCTCGCCCTGCGCGTTGATCTGGAAGCTGCCGTCGCGCGTGTACGCCGTGCTGCCGTCGGGCATCAGGACCTCGAAGAAGCCGCGGCCGTTGATCGCCACGTCCAGCGCGTTGCCGGTCTGGTTGAGGTTGCCCTGGGTGAAGTTCTTGGCGGTGGCGGCGATGCGCACGCCGGTGCCGAGCTGCAGGCCGGTCGGCAGCTGGGTCTGCTCGCTGGTCGCGCCGCCGGGCTGGCGCACGGTCTGGTAGAGCAGGTCCTCGAACGCCGCGCGGTCGCGCTTGAAGCCGGTCGTGTTGACGTTGGCGAGGTTGTTGGAGATCACCCCCATGCGCGTCTGTTGCGCGTCGAGGCCGGTCTTGGCGATCCAGAGGGCGGGGTTCATGGGCGACTCCTCGGTGTGCGGGTGGCGGGCCGCTCAGGCCTGCCGTCAGCGCGACGACAGCAGCGAATTGGCCGTCTGCGCGTTCTGGTCTTCGGTATGCAAGAGCCGTACCTGCGTCTCGAACTGGCGCGCGAGCTGGATCATCGACACCAGCATCCCGGTGGCGTCGACGTTGCTGCCCTCGAGCGCGCCGGCGGTGAGCGACGGGCCGGTGGCGGGGACGGGCGGCGGCGCGCCGCGCGCGGCGCGCCTCAGGCCGGCGGCGCCGCGCACCAGCGCGCGGCTCGCTGCCTGCACGCTGCCGAAGCGGCCGCC